>JBANFU010000129.1:0-36105 GCA_037975865.1 Bacteroidota bacterium | reverse complement strand
TACATCGAACTGATGGCCAAAGACCGCAAAGGACCTGGCGATTTCTATTGGATCAAAACATTTCGAAACGATTCTTTCCTCAATAAAATTGATCAGTTAAACGTGTCGGCCGACATGGGTAACACATCGAACGGACAAGATGGCGAACTCTTCATCTACCCCATCCGATACAATGGCGTGAACGATTTCTTCCGTTCCTATAAATCAGGGGAAACCGTGCGTGTTGAAATCCATTCCATCAATGCCATTGCGTTTGCTTGGTTTAACCTGGTCATTAGCGAAAACCAAAATGGCGGCTTGTTTGCCACACCACCGGCCAATATTTTCACCAACATTGCCTCTATCAATCCCAACAAAAAACCAGCGCTGGGCGGGTTTTTCTGTATGAGTGCCGTGGCCTCAGCCTCCGTAAAAATTCCCTAACCGGGATTTTGTGATGGCTTAAGCCATCTCCTTCAATCGATTGCGCAAGGCATCCAGCTCGTCGCGCAGTCGCGCCGCCTCCATGAACTCCATGTCTTTGTCCGCCTTCATCATGTCTTTCTCCGTGCGAACAATCATCTTTTCGATGCCCGCTTTATCCATATAAGCCACCACAGGGTCAGCCGCCATATTAATCCGAGAGTCAGGCATAGTATACTGCGCCCCAGAGCCCAATTCCGCATCGCCATACTTGGCATCGGCCACCGAAGTTTGCTTGAAAATTTCATCGGTGCTCTTCAACACCGTCTTGGGAACAATCCCGTGTACTTTGTTGTATTCTATCTGCTTTTCGCGGCGGCGCTCCGTCTCCTCAATCGTCTTCCGCATACTGTCCGTAACCTTGTCGGCATACATAATCACCAAACCCCGATCGTTTCGCGCCGCCCGACCAATGGTTTGTACCAAGGCGGTCTGACTTCTTAAAAATCCCTCTTTATCGGCATCCATGATGGCCACCAAACTCACCTCAGGCAAATCCAAACCCTCCCGCAACAAATTCACCCCAATCAACACATCAATCACACCCATCCGCAAATTCCGCAAAATCTCTACCCGGTCTAACGTCTTCACCTCACTGTGAATGTAATCCACCTTCACCCCCAAACGCAACAAGTATTTGGTCAACTCCTCCGCCATCCGCTTGGTCAATGTCGTCACCAACACCCTGTCTTTCATCTTGATCCGATTGTCGATCTCCTCGATCAAATCATCCACCTGATTGGCCAACGGACGGATGATAATCTGTGGATCCAACAATCCTGTAGGCCTGATCAATTGCTCCACCAACACCCCTTCACTCTGTTCTATCTCAAATTGCGCCGGCGTTGCACTCACATACACCGCCTGATTGACCACTTCGTAAAACTCTTCAAACTTTAACGGACGGTTATCCATGGCCGCAGGCAATCGGAATCCAAAATCCACCAGGTTTACTTTCCTGCTGCGGTCGCCCCCATACATCGCCCGAATTTGAGGAATCGATACGTGGCTCTCATCCACCACCAATAAAAAATCCTTCGGGAAATAATCCAACAAACAAAAGGGCCTGTCGCCCGGACCTCTGCGATCAAAATAACGTGAATAGTTCTCAATGCCACTGCAATACCCCAACTCGCGAATCATCTCCAAATCAAAATTCACCCGCTCTTCCAATCGCTTCGCCTCCAAAAACCGACCCTGCTCCCGGAAATACTCCATCTGCAAAACCAAGTCGTCCTGAATCTGATAAATGATGTCTTTCAGTCGATCGCGCGGACTCACATACAAATTCGCCGGATAAATCGCCACATCATCATGCGATTCGATTTTCCGACCACTGCCCGGATCAAAACTGATGATTTCTTCAATTTCATCACCAAAAAATGAAACCCGATAAGCAAAATCGTTGTACGCCAAATGAACATCCACCGTATCGCCTTTTACCCGAAACGTGCCTCGGTTGAAATCGGCCGTGGTTCGGCTGTACAAACTCTCCACCAACTTGAATAAAAAGGTGTTGCGCGTGATCACCTGTCCCTTGCTGATGCGAATGATGGTATCCTCAAAATCGGAAGGGTTTCCCGCACCGTAAATGCAGCTGACACTCGCCACCACAATGATATCCCGCCTACCGCTCAACAAACTGGAAACCGTCTTCAAACGCAACTTCTCAATTTCATCGTTGATGTTCAAATCCTTCTCAATGAACGTGTTGGTTGTAGGAATATAGGCCTCCGGCTGATAGTAATCGTAGTAACTCACGAAATACTCCACCGCATTGTTGGGGAAAAACTGCTTAAACTCCCCATACAATTGAGATACCAACGTCTTGTTGTGACTCAAAACGAGCGTAGGTCGCTGTGTCTGGGCGATGACGTTCGCCATCGTAAAGGTTTTACCAGAACCCGTTACCCCCAACAAAGTTTGGGCCTTCACCCCCGTCTCCACACCCTCTACCAACTGTTTGATGGCCTGAGGCTGGTCCCCCGTAGGCTGAAATGGCGATATAAGTTCAAAGGCTGACACGAACAGACAAAGTTAGCACAGACAAACCATCAAAAGCCAATACCCCGATGATATAGTGCCAATTCAATTTTCCCTATCTTTGCAGTTGCATGCAAGAGGTAGCAAAACAACCCGCAGAAATGAGCAAAGAGGCGTTTGTGCAAGAAGTTCTGAACGATTATCGCATCGCTTTCGAGAGTCGCCAAGCCAGCCTAATCGGCAGGAAAGAAGTACTCACAGGCAAAGCCAAATTTGGCATCTTCGGTGATGGTAAAGAAATCGCCCAAATCGCCATGGCCAAAGTATTCCAGCCCGGTGATTGGCGCAGTGGTTACTACCGCGATCAAACCTTCATGTTTGCCAAAGGCATCAGCAGTGTGCATGCCTTCTTCGCTCAGTTGTATGCCATCCCCGATACGGAAAAAGAGCCCGCCAGCGGTGGTCGCTCCATGAACGGGCACTTCGCCACCCGACTTCTCGATGATCAAGGCAACTGGCTGCCCCAAAGCGACCGATTCAATAGCAGTGCTGATATTTCGCCAACGGCCGGACAAATGCCTAGGTTGTTGGGACTTGCCGTGGCATCGAAATTGTACCGCGAAAACCCAGACCTGCATGGCTTCACCCAGTTTTCAAACAAAGGAAACGAAATCGCGTTCGGAACCATCGGTAACGCCTCCTCCTCAGAAGGCATCTTCTGGGAAGTGATGAACGCCGCCTGCGTGATGCAAGTCCCCCTGCTCATGAGCTTGTGGGATGACGGCTATGGCATTTCCGTACCCGCCAAATACCAAACCGCCAAAGAAAATATCGCCGCCCTGATGCGCGGATTCCAAAGCAATGAGGAAGGCCAAGGCCTTGAACTGCTTACCGCCCGCGGATGGAATTACCCCGAATTGTGCAAAGTGTACAAGCAAGCGGCCGACATTTGTCGTGAAAAACATACCCCCGTACTGGTGCATGTCACCGAAGTTACCCAGCCACAAGGACACTCTACCTCAGGTAGCCATGAGCGATACAAGAGCAAAGAGCGCTTGGAATGGGAAACCGAATTCGATGGCATCGCCCAGATGCGACAGTGGATTATCACACTAAATATCGCCGATGAAGCCGCACTAAACGAACTGGAATCAACCGCCTTGCAAGCCGTCAAAGACGCCCAAAAGCAAGCGTGGACCGATTACCTCCAGCCCATCAAAACAGAAGTCAGCGAACTGATTGCCCTACTCAATCAATTGTCGGCCGCCGGATTATCGCCCGAGTTGGCTGCCATCGCCCAATCCTTGAGTGAAGCAAAAGATCCCATTCGTCGCGATATGGGAACCGCCATTCACAAAGCACTGCGATTGACCGTCAATGCCAGTGCCGCGGCCCGCAAACCCCTGTTGGATTACCTCGATGCGTTCAACGCCATCAACGCAGAACGCTATAGCAGCCATGTATACAGTCAGAGCGAATCCTCTGTATTCAACGTCCCCGAAGTACCAGCCCAATACACCGACGAAGTAGTGGATGGATACCAAGTGGTGCGTGCCTGCTTCGATGCCAATCTGGAGCGTGACCCCCGCGTTTTTGCCTTCGGTGAAGATGTTGGAAAAATTGGTGATGTGAACCAAGGTTTCTCGGGCATGCAAGAAAAACATGGCGAATTGCGCGTGACCGACAAAGGCATTCGTGAATGGAGTATCATCGGGGAAGGCATTGGTGCCGCCATGCGTGGCCTTAGACCCATCGCCGAAATTCAATACCTCGATTATTTGCTCTACGCTTTGGAGCCCATGAGCGATGACATCGCTACCATGCAGTATCGTACCAAAGGTGGACAGAAAACGCCAATTATCATTCGTACCCGTGGACACCGTTTGGAAGGTATTTGGCATTCCGGCAGTCCGATGGGCATGATCATCCACGCCGTTCGCGGTATGCACGTCTGCGTTCCACGCAACATGACGCAAGCGGCCGGTATGTACAATACTTTGCTGCGCTCCGACGAGCCAGCGCTGGTGGTAGAATGTCTGAACGGCTACCGCATCAAGGAAAAATTGCCCGCAAACATTGGGGAGTTTACCGTGCCGTTTGGTAAACCCGATGTGCTCAGATTTGGAGAAGACATCACCTTGGTTACTTACGGGTCTTGTTGCAGAATTGCCCAAGAAGCCTGCGATTTATTGGCCGATCACGGCATTCGTGTGGAGTTAATCGATGTGCAGACCTTGCTTCCTTTCGATATCCATCACAGCATCGTGGAAAGTTTGAAATCCACCAACCGAATTGTATTCCTCGATGAGGACGTACCCGGTGGAGCCACATCATTCATGATGCAACAAGTATTGGAAGAACAAGGCGGCTACCAATACCTCGATGCCAAACCCATCACCATCACTTCGCGCGAGCACAGACCTGCCTACGGTAGCGATGGAGACTACTTCAGCAAGCCCTCGGTGGACACTGTTTTCAGCACCCTTTATCAAATGATGCATGAAAGCAACCCCGCCAAATGGCCCAGTTTGTTGTAAAAACGCGTATTTCTCGATGTAAATGACACACTCAACGCCCGAGTGTTGCTGAGTTCATTCCTTTTTGCCGAAATTCGCGGTGCCGTGAATCAACCTTCTCCAAATCTATTCAGACTTTCGGGTCTTGAACCCTTTACCCTCACCCGGGAAACCAATTTTGTCAACATTGGTGAACGTACCAACGTTACCGGAAGCCGTCAGTTTGCCAAAATGATTCTCGCCGGCGATTACAATCGCGGTTTGGATGTGGCCCGACAGCAAGTGGAGAACGGCGCGCAGGTCATTGACGTGAATATGGATGAAGGCATGCTCGATGGCAAAGAAGCCATGGTCACCTTCCTCAATTTGATCGCTGCAGAGCCCGACATCTCTCGCGTTCCCATCATGATCGATTCCAGCAAATGGGAAGTCATTGAGGCCGGTTTGAAGTGCCTGCAAGGAAAAGGCATTGTGAATTCCATCTCCCTCAAAGACGGGGAAGAGGCCTTCATTCAAAAAGCCAAACTCGTGCATCGCTATGGTGCTGCCGTGGTCGTAATGGCCTTTGATGAAACCGGACAGGCCGACAGTTACGAGCGAAAAATCGCCGTTTGTGAACGCAGTTATACGATTTTGAAGTCGATTGGATTCCCTGTCAACGACATCATCTTCGACCCAAACATTCTCACTGTGGGTACCGGAATCGACGAACACAACAACTACGCCGTAGATTTCATCGAAGCCACCCGCTGGATCAAACAAAACCTGCCCGGTGCCAAAGTTTCGGGTGGGGTCTCCAACATCAGCTTCTCTTTCAGAGGAAATGATCGCGTGCGCGAAGCCATGCACTCGGCCTTCTTGTACCACGCCATTGGTGCAGGACTGGATATGGGCATCGTGAACGCGGGTATGGTGGAAGTGTACGACGAAATCCCCAAAGACCTCCTAACCTATGTTGAGGATGTTTTGCTTAACCGGCGTTCGGATGCCACCGAGCGATTGGTCCAATTTGCTGACCAATTCAAAGGAAAAAAAGAGGAAAAAGCCGAGGAAACCCAAGCTTGGCGACTGGGTACCGTGGAGGAGCGCTTGAGCCACAGTTTGGTGAAAGGCATTACCGAATTCATCGACGATGATACCGAGGAAGCCTTTCAGAAATACAACGATGCCCTACGGGTAATTGAGGGGCCGCTCATGGATGGCATGAACCACGTGGGCGATTTGTTTGGAGCCGGAAAAATGTTCCTGCCCCAAGTGGTGAAGAGTGCCCGTGTCATGAAAAAATCCGTGGCCTACCTTCAACCCTACCTCGAAGCGCAAAAAGCCCTAAACCCCAACGCCAAACCCCAAGGAAAAATCCTCATGGCCACCGTGAAGGGCGATGTGCACGACATCGGCAAAAACATTGTAGGCGTGGTATTGGCTTGCAACAATTACGAAATCAAAGACATCGGGGTCATGGTTCCCGCCGATAAAATCCTCGATGAAGCCCAATCGTGGGGAGCCGATATCATCGGACTGTCAGGGTTGATTACCCCCAGCCTCGATGAAATGGTGTACGTGGCCAAAGAGATGAAACGCCGCGGTATGTCCACCCCACTCCTCATTGGCGGTGCCACCACTTCACGCATTCATACGGCCGTAAAAATCGCTCCCGAATACAGTCACCCCATTGTGCATGTACTAGACGCCTCACGATCGGTGCCTGTGGCCGGTAGCCTACTCGGTGAGGATACCAAAGAAGCCTTCGCGCAAAAAATTCAAGAAGAATATACCGCGTTGGCTGAAAATCACGCGAAACGACAGTCAACGAAAGATCTAATCACCCTGGAAGAAGCCATCGCCAACCGCTGGCAGCACGATGGCCAAGTGGTAGAACCCAAAACCACCGGCATCCACACCGTGGAAATGCCATTGGCGGAATTGGTTGACACCATCGACTGGACCCCCTTCTTTCAAACCTGGGAGCTCGCTGGACAATACCCGGCCATTCTGGAGGACCCCATCGTGGGTACAGAAGCCAAAAAATTGTTGGCCGATGCACAATCCATGCTCCGTGATCTGGTGAACAACGCTTCACTGAAAGCCCAAGGGGTGTGGTATATTCTGCCCGCCAAAAAGTGGGGTGAGGATGTGGCTGTTTACGCAACAAAGGCCAATGCAGAACAAGACAAAACTGGCGAAAATGCCCTTGAAACCTTCCATTTCCTGCGACAACAACGCAAGATGGCAGGGGGAATTCCCAACCTTTCTCTGTGCGATTTCATTGCCGACGACCAAGTGGATTACTTTGGCGGTTTTGCTGTAACCGCTGGCATCGGACTGGAGCCCATTGTAGCCCAATTTGAAGCGCAGCACGACGATTATCAATCCATCATGGCCAAAGCCTTGGCCGATCGTTTGGCTGAGAGCTTTGCAGAGAAATTACACCAATTGGTGAGAACCCAATTCTGGGGCTATGCCCAAGAATCGGCATTGAGCAATGAAGATTTAATCCGTGAGAAGTACCAGGGCATCCGGCCTGCACCCGGCTACCCAGCCTGCCCTGACCACACAGAAAAATCTGCGCTGTTCAACCTGCTCAAAGCACCAGAATCGGCCCAAATTACCCTCACAGAATCCATGGCCATGCTGCCCGCTGCCTCCGTCAGCGGCTGGTACTTCGCCCACCCCCAAAGTAAATATTTTGGATTGGGTAAAATCAACCGCGACCAAGTAGCTGATTACGCCAAAAGAAAAGGAATGGACATCGAAACAGCCGAACGCTGGCTCAGTCCGGTATTGGCGTACTAATCCATCATTGCGCTGCGGACAATCCGCTTTGGCGCTACACCCAACAATTACTTTTTAAACGGGTTGCTGTAAGCGGGATTCGTCAAGAAGGCGGAATCCGTCATGGTCAATAAAAAAGCTTTCAAATCAGCCTTTTGTTGGGCCGTCAATTTCAATTGTTTATTGCCATGTGCCGCCATCATCGGACTGATCGTGGGCGACAAATAATTTACGTTATCACTGTAGTGATCTATGACCTCGTCCAATGTGGCAAATCGACCATCATGCATGTATGGACCGGTAACGGCAATGTTCAACAGACTCGGTGTTTTGAATAATCCCCTGTCTGCCGGATTACCCGTAATGGCACCATACCCTTTATCGGTGAAATTGCCATCCAAACCATTGTTCGCAATACCGCCCATATCCGGATTGTTTTGCTGAGCCAAGGCCCCACCATGACAGTGGAAACAATCTGTGCCCGTTGCGAGCCCAGTAACCATATCAAAATCCACCAAACCATTGAAGAGCAGCGCGCCTCGCTTTTCATTGTCGCTCAACAAACTGAACTTGCCAGGAAAAAAACCATTGAATCGACTATCCTTACTCACAAGCGTCAACAAGAATTGCTCCAAGGCCTTAGACATGTCAAAGACATTGGGCTTGCTGCCAAACGCCTTATCAAAGTACTCCACATATCGGTCGGTTCTGGCCAATCGCTTGGCTAGCAATGGCAGGGTCATGGCCATCTCATTGTGCGCCTGAATGGGCTCAAATACTTGCTCCCGCAAGGTGCTTTGTCGGGCATCCCAAAAGAATTTTCTGCTGTACGCCAAATTGTATAACGAACTGGAATTTCGTCCCGTTTGCAGTCCGAAAATGCCCGTGCTGTATTTTTTTGGCTCAGCAAATGCGTACTCTTGTTTGTGACAACTGCCGCAAGAAATGCTGCTATCGTACGACAAAATGGGGTCGTAGAACAACATCCGTCCCAAATAAATACCCTCTTGCGTAAAGGGATTGTCGGACGGCAACGGTGGCATTCCAAATTTTCCAACCGGAAAAATGGTGGTCGGATCTACGGGTGTCGGCGTATACACCGATGGCGTCTTATGTGATGGGTCGTTGGGATCCTTTTGGCAAGCAGCCAATCCCAACACCAACAATCCCAAAAAAATCCAGCCGCGTCTCATAGAAAAAATATTAAGGTGCAGGTATTTCAAAAGCAGAATTCACCTTCAAATTCTCCAATAATTTCTGCATCAATGCGGCTTCCTTTACCCCCTCAGAATGAGACACTGAACCTTTCTTCAATTCCATTCCTTGGTAATAGCGGTTGATGTGATAGTTGAACTGAACCGGGGTGGTTGCTTTGTCCTTCACCTCAACCGTGGCGGCACCCATCGATGCGCCCACAGGCACTTCAAAATTTCTTACCATGATGTCTGTTGCGGTGTGGAAACTCATACCCTTGGTGTATTTGTCGGTGAGACTGTCTTTGTAGTTTCCATCAATGGCCTGGAAAATATACCCACCGGCCCAGCCCCAGTGCATACCCGTCAAGTTTCCATTCAAAGGATGCTCAGCACCCCACTGATTGGGATCACCATGATTTACCGCAGAATCCAATCCCAACGTAAATCGCAATGCCTTGTATTTGCCTACGGGCACCTCGTAGTTAAACTTGGTGCGTTGCTTTTTGAAATCAATCCATTGATAACCATCGCCCAACATCACTTCGGTTCCGTCTTCCTTCACCAAACGCAACTTAGACACGATCATGCCAAAATTGAAAAATTGAATGTACTCCTTCTGTGGAGAGGGTTGTTCGAACCAGCCCGACAAAAATGTCAATGGTTGACCGTTCCATAAAGCCGAGAAATTCAGCTCCACCGCAGGCTTTCCTTCCGTTACGGGAGGAACGATTGGGGGATTCTCTTCGCAAGATTGCATTGAAAAAGCCATGATCGACATAGCCAAAATCCCTACCCATTGTTTCAATTGTTTCATGATTTAGTTTTTTATCAACTTATACGAATATATGAAATTTCCATCGTTAATCCTAAGGAAATAGGGACCCACTGACAGTTCACCCAGGCTCACTGTCAATTGCTTGGTTACATTTCCTTTGGTATCTACCTCTTTTACTTTTTGCCCTACCGCATCAAACACCTCCATCTGCACCGCCGATGGGTTTCGCGCATACAAAACAAATACCCCCGACGTAGGGTTTGGATACAGGTCAAACGCGTTCTCTTGCACTTGATTTAAATTCATTCCCCCAACACTCGCCTTGGCCAACAGCTTTACGTAAGGATCAAAAATCAGCGTATCCACTTCAAAATCCACCGCCAACTTCATCTCCGCTAAGCGTTGCTTTGGCTCCCACAACACCAACTTTTCCTTGCCCTCACCCTTTAACAATAAGGGCACCCTCACATGCCAATAGGGAACGCTATTGTGCGATGGCGTTTGCTCACACGTCAGTGTAACACTGCCACCCTTCTGCTTCCAATTGATCTTGAGATACGGGAAACCCTCCCCATAATACCACTGTTGGAAAAAGGTATCCAAATTCCGCCCACTCGCCTGCTCCATATACCATTCCAAATCGGCCGTCTTCGCAAAACCATGTTGGGTGTTTTTCCCATTGAGGTATTGTCTGCAACCCGCAAAAAATAACGAATCACCCAATTTGTCGCGCAACATATGCAACACCCAAGCCCCTTTGTTGTACGTCAATCTACCATTGAAAAGATTGCCCACATTCAACGTATCCGTTGGAAAAACAGATCCCCCGTCATTGCCACAAATGTTGCTGCGCATGCCGCGCAATTTGCCGTTGGCCTCCTCCAACGACTTCAAATACTCGGTAGTCATCACCGTCAAATACGTCGCAAACCCCTCGTTCAACCACAAATCTTGCCATGTGCCGCAGGTCACCATATCACCAAACCATTGGTGTGCCAACTCATGCGCCATCAAATCATAAGAAAAATTCACCATGAAACTCATCGTCTGGTGCTCCATCCCGCCACCCCAAGTGAACTGGGCATGTCCGTACTTCTCCTTTTCAAACGGATAGGGCACAAACAAACTGTCAAACAAACGAATCATGGGAAGCACATCGCGCGTCTCGCGCTCCGCATCCGTGCGAAACTGCGGAAATACATAGTTAACCACGGGCAAGGGCTTTGACCTTCCTACCAACGGCGCATATTGCGTGTACATGCTGTAATTCGTTACGGCGATCGCTACCAAATACGTGGCAATCGGGTACCGGTGCTGCCAAACCATCAAACGCTGTGAATCTCCTAGCACCTCATTGCGCGTGAGTAAGCCGTTGGAAGCCACCCGCATCGATGTATCCGTGTAAACCCACACATCCAAACTGTCGATTTTATCGTGCAATGTCTGCTTGCACGGCCACCAATATTGCGCACCATACGGCTCACTCAACGTGTGAACCACCGGTCCTTTCATGTGATTGTCGTGTACAAAATACCCAAAACCACCCCCGTTGGTTGGATTGCCTTGATAAACAATGCCCACCGAATCCCGCTCCTGGGCATTCCATCCGCCCACTTTATACACATATAGCTGATTGCCGCTCCTGCGGAAATTCAAAGGCTGTCCGCCTGCCCCATAAACACGGTCTACTTGGAGGTTCGACGACAAATCAAATCCCACAGAATCCGTCTTCGCAACGACAGTAAAATGGGCCATCACATCCCCCTTAAAGTAGGCGCCCTTGATTGGATTTACCCACCATTTACAACGATTGTAGTCGATCAAATAACCATGCTTTACGCCTGAATTATTACGTCGCGATAACTGAGATTGTACGTGCTGTCGCTCTTTACACACCAGCGCTTCAGACACCTCTTGTGCACCCAAAGGCAACATCAAAAAGCAACCCAAAAAGAATCCAATCCAATTTCGCATCACACAAAGTTCCAACATCCACGGGGCCTAAACAACACTTGCTTAGGGAAAATGCACAACTCATGAACAAAACACCATCAGACCCCCAGCCTCCCTTACTTTTGTACCCGTGAAATTCAAGTGGCTCCCCCTGTTCCTCATTATACTGCTCGGCTGCATATGGGGTAGTTCATTCATCCTCATGAAACGAGGGTTGCTCGTCTTTACCCCCATTCAAGTTGCCGGGATGCGCCTATTTTTTGCCGGCATCTTCCTTACCCCTTGGGTGTATCGCTATTCACTGGGTTCAAAATCAACGGTGATCAACCCCAACACCAACACCCCGGAAAAACTGTTGAAACCCATCGATTACTTTTACCTATTTCTTACCGGATTCGTAGGCAACGCCATTCCCGCCTTTCTCTTTTCCACCGCCGGAACCCTCATCCCCAGCGGATTGTCGGGCATTCTCAACGCGTTCACCCCCATGTTTACACTGGTTGTAGGCACCCTGTTCTTCTCAAGTCCTCTGTCGCGCAATGGTTTCCTCGGCGTGATGGCCGGAATCATTGGTGCCGTATTCTTGCTTGGCCCATCGATGTTGGGACAAAAAGGCATGGAAATCCATCTCAGCGGTGCTTTCATGGCCCTCACCGCATCTGTGCTGTATGGCTACAACATCAACCTCATCAAAACCAAATTGGCCCACATTCCGCCCATGGCCAAAACCGCTTACCCCTTCGTTTTCATGGGTGTCTTGTACGCGTTTGTGCTATGGAAAACCGATGCCATCGGACATTATGAACGCGCCAATATCAGCAGTCAATTCGTAGATTTTCTCCCCACCAATCAATTTGCCTTGCTCTGCTTGGTGATTTTAGGCGTTATCGGCTCCGCGATCTCCATGATGCTGTTCAATTACCTCATCGAACACACCACCGCGCTCGTGGCCTCCACCAATACCTTTGTGATTCCCATCGTTGCCGTGGCCTGGGGCCTCATCGATCAAGAACCCATCCGTTGGAACATGATCGTAGGACTTCTCCTCTCGCTCGTTGGGGTTTACTTAGTGATGAAAAAAGAGTAATTTCACGATCTTCCCATGAATATTCAAACCATTCTTTCCGATTTGGGCATTGGCGTCACCCTCGCATCCGCCAGTACAGGCACCACCTGGATTCAAACCCCCAATTCCCTGGGCCGGAATATCACCTCCCCCGTGGATGGCGCACACATCACCCGTGTTGAATTCGCCAATACCGATACCTACAACCAAGTTATCGAGACCGCCCAAAAAGCGTTTGAGACTTGGCGACATACCCCAGCACCCAAACGCGGTGAAATCGTTAGGCAAATTGGGGAAGCCCTGCGCCAGCACAAAGCCAACCTCGGTGCCCTGGTGAGTTACGAAATGGGAAAAAGCTTGCAGGAAGGACTGGGAGAAGTGCAGGAAATGATCGACATCTGCGACTTTGCCGTTGGACTGAGCCGACAATTGCATGGACTTACCATGCACTCTGAACGCCCCAACCACCGCATGTATGAGCAATGGCATCCCCTGGGTGTGGTTGGCATCATTAGTGCCTTCAACTTTCCTGTAGCCGTTTGGTCCTGGAATGCCATGCTCGCCGCCATTTGCGGAAACACCTGTGTTTGGAAGCCCTCAGAGAAAACCCCCGCCAGCGCAGCGGCAGTGCAACACATCCTGCAAACCGTACTCAAAAACAACCAACTCCCCGAAGGCATTTTCTGCCTCGTACAAGGCGATAGAGAAATCGGAGAAGCCCTCAGTCACGACCACCGCGTGCCCCTCATCAGCGCAACAGGCAGTACCCGCATGGGTAAACGTGTGGCCGAAGTGGTTGGACAACGATTGGGGAAATCCATCCTCGAACTCGGTGGCAACAATGCCATCATCCTCACCCCAGAAGCCAACCTAGAAATGGCCATGGTTGCCATCGTATTTGGGGCTGTGGGAACGGCGGGACAGCGATGCACCACAACCCGCAGACTCATCGTACATGATAGCATTTACGAAACAGTAAAATCAAAACTGGTGTCGGTGTACCAACAACTGCGCATCGGAAATCCCTTGGATGAAAATAATCACGTGGGTCCACTGATCGATGCGGATGCAGTGAATGCCTACAACCAAGCCATTGAAAAATTGAAAGCCGAAGGCGGCCAAGTATTGTGTGGTGCGGAAGTGCTCACCGGCGACCAGTACAGCAGCGGGTGCTATGTAAAACCCACCATCTGCGAGGCCAAAAACCACTTCCACATCGTTCAAGAAGAAACCTTTGCCCCCATTCTGTATTTGATGTCGTACAGCAACCTCAACGAAGCCATTCACATCCAAAACGATGTGAAACAAGGATTGTCGAGTGCCATCTTCACCAACAACCTACAAGAAGCCGAGCAATTTTTGAGCGCTTGGGGTTCTGATTGTGGTATCGCCAACGTAAACATCGGCACCTCCGGTGCCGAAATCGGTGGTGCGTTTGGCGGTGAAAAAGAAACCGGGGGCGGACGTGAAAGCGGTTCCGATGCCTGGAAAGCCTACATGCGCCGTCAAACCAATACCATCAACTACGGAACATCACTGCCCCTAGCCCAAGGCATTCGCTTCGATTTGTAATCTGTTTTTTGAACGAGGCGCAATTAAAATTGCTGCCCAATGAAGAAGTGTACCTGCGTTGGCTTGCCACTCGTGGGTACCTGCTTGTAATCAAAGCCGTAAGCCCAATCCAATCCGATCAATCCAAACATCGGCATAAACAATCGTATACCTACCCCCGCTGAACGCTTCAACTGGAAAGGATTGTACTTGCTCATGCTCGACCAAGCATCGCCCGCCTCTGCAAATCCCAAAACGTATACCGTGGCTGCCTGACCTGTCGTAATCGCCTGTCGCAATTCCACTGTAAACTTGTTAAATATCGGTGCCCCGGTCTGTCCACCCATCGCTGTTCCGGAAATGGTGTAGTTATCATAACCACGCTGAGAAATAATTTCTGTAGCCGCGATATTATAACCAAAAATACCGGCACCACCCACCTGGAATCGCTCGAAGAAAGTCAGCCCCAAATCCTTGTTGTAATAGCCCAAGAATCCCATTCTCGCCTTGGCCATCAACACCGTCTTCTTGTATATCGGCGTGTACCATTCCGCATCAAATTTCCATTTGTGGAATTCTGCCCACTTGTACTTCTCATTCAAACTCAACTCCGAATAGTTTTTCTTCGAAAGCAAAGAAATAGGCGGCGTGGCCTGCACCTGGAATGTAAAACTGCTACCCGATGTAGGATAGGTCGGATCGCTCACCGAACTCCGCGTGATGTTCATCTGGAACGAAGGATTGTAACTCAACCCATTGAAGCCCTTGGGGAATCCATAGAACCCACCATCCATGTTTTTCATGCGATACTCATTGAAAGAGAACCCGTATTGCATGTTAAAGAAGTCATCCGGCCACTTCAAACGCGCGCCATACATTGCCGTGAAACCCGTATTCATCAGGTACTGCCGGGAAGGATCGTTGCGCTGTCTCCAGTTGAAACTATTCACCGTGTGGAAAATACTCAAGCTCAAAGAATTGGGCTTCTTACCCCCAAACCAAGGCTCCGTGAAAGAAAAAGTATAGCCCTGATATGTTGCGCCGTTGCTCTGGGCACGCAAACTCAATTTCTGACCATCACCCGTGGGTACAGGGCTCCACTGATCAGGATGAAACAACTTCTTGCGACTGAAATTATTCAGCATAATACCCGCCGTACCTATCAACGTAGGGGTTGTACTGTAGCCGTTTCCGCCCCAGCCACCACTCAACTCAATTTGGTCCGATGGCTTCTCCGCCACCGTGTAGTCTATGTCCACCGTACCATCTTCGGGATTCGGCTTGGGATTCACACCCAAATGCTCGGGGTCAAACAAGCCCAAAGCCCCCAAATCACGCATCGTTCTTTGAATGTCGCTCTTTGAAAACACATCGCCTGGCTTGGTTCGAATTTCTCGCTGTATTACCCGGTCCGATGTCTTCGTATTTCCCGACCAGCGTACGTTTCCAATAGTGGCTCTGTTGCCCTCACTGATGCGGATTTCCATGTCAATGCTGTCATTAATCACGCCCACTTCCACCGGCATCATATTAAAAAACAAATAGCCATCATCCATATACAACGTTTGCACATCAAACCCACCGGGATTTTCAAACAAACGCTCTCGCAACAGAGTCTGGTTGAACAAATCGCCCGACTTAATACCCAAAATCGTATCCAACGTTCCGTTGCGGAACTTCAAATTCCCCTTCCACGTGATGTTTCGGTAGCGATACTGATGTCCCTCAAACAAGCGAATATGCACCGCAATCCGATCCTCAGAAATCAACACCACACTGTCGCTTATAATCCGAGCATCCCGATATCCCTTGCTCAAATACTTGTCGATGATGTGCTGACGCTCCTCGTCAAACTCCGATTCAATGTATTTCGATTTGGTCCAAAATTGCCACTTACCCTTCTTGCCCTTGATTTTCTTAATGCTCGCCCGCAATTCATCGTCCGCCAAATCCGCATTCCCGTAAAATACAAACTCTTCTACCTTGACCTTCGCCCCTTTGTTGATGATAAAATCAAAGTTCTCGTATCCCACCATCACAATGGCGCTGTCCTTGGCATCACGCTTATACGCCTGCAAACGCTTCACCTCCACTTGGGCATTGTAATACCCCTTGTTTTGGTAGTATTTGATCACCTTCTCCTTGCTGATGTTGATCAAATTCGGGGTGATGTACATGCCCTTGTGCAAACCCACCTCCTCTTTCAACGTCTTTTGCTGCGAATTCGTTAACCCCAAAAAACGGTGACCATTCAACCGCGGCTGCTCCTGCACCCGGAATTGAACCACCACTTGACCATCATCCGTAGGCTGAAAAAATACTTGGATATCGCTGAAATATTCCTGCTTCCACAAATTCTCTATGGCCTTGGAAATTTCTCTGCCAGGGACCTTGATTTTTTGTCCAATCGACAAACCAGAGTAAAAAATCACCTGAGATTTCAATACCGGCTTGCCATTGACCTCGGTCACCAACATGTTTTTGATGGTGTACTCTGCAGGTTCCACAAAGTCATAATTGACCATGGGTGCATTGCGATAAAAGCTGTCCGCCGTGCTAACCTGAGCCAACAAACCTTTCGCGAGCCATACGGCCAATGATATGATGATAAACCTTTTCAATTCTTATGCAATTTGCTCACTCGTTTTGCCAAATCTACGCTCCCGACCTTGATAATCGACGATTGCGCGATAAAAATCGTCCTTGGTAAAGTCCGGCCACAGAACAGGCGTGAAATACAACTCACTGTAGGCAATTTCCCACATCAAAAAATTACTGATGCGCTGTTCACCACTGCTACGTATCAACAAATCAGGATGGGGATATTGCGCCGTACTCAACGCCTTATTCAATATATCCTCATCAATTTCATCGGCCCTCAAAGTACCCGATTCTACCGATTTAGCCACCTTCTTCACCGCCTCAATAATATCCCACCTACCGCTGTAACTCAGTGCCAAAATCAAAGTCAGTCTGTTGTTATCCGCAGTCTTTGCTTTCGTTTTGGTTAATTGTGCCTGACATTTTGAAGGTAGTTGCTCAATGTTTCCAATGGTTTCCAAACGAATTCCATTTTTCATTAAAGTAGGCAATTGATCCTCAATGGTACTCACCAATAACTCCATCAAAGCTGTTACCTCCTGTTGAGGTCGTGTCCAGTTCTCCGTTGAAAACGCATACATCGTCAAGTACTTGACACCCAACTCCGCTCCCGCCTCAATGGCAGCTTTTACCGCTTTAACGCCATGACGGTGACCAAAAATCCGTATGTGGCCTTTTTGCTTGGCCCATCGACCATTGCCATCCATGATGATAGCCACATGTTGAGGTACCCGCTGTAAATCAATTTGATATTGCGCAATTCTATCCGTCAAAGCCCTGCAAATTTACCGACAAACTTGCTGAGTAAACCTATATGAAAAGGTGAATCCTGAAAAATAATACCAATCTTTTAAGTGGGCGTCGCCCCGCATCGTCCCTTTGGGCACCACACTGCCATTGGTTAACACCTGAGACTGTGCCCAATCAGCGGCTCCCTGACCCTGTTGCTCCTTGATGGTTTTATAGTCACCGTAGGATTTATAGGTATCATCCAAGTAGTCTGTATACGTCTTTCTAAACAGCACCTCAAACCCCACAATCATTCCGCCCGCATGCTGCCGGTTGCTCACCATACTCTTCACCCCAAACCCAATGGGTATCGCCGGTTGGATCTGACTGTAGCGCTTGTTCTGCTGCTCCGTCCGCAAATCCCGCAAATTCACATCGCTTTTGTCGAGCCGATGCGGATCAAACCAAAACCCCGACAACCCCAACAAAAAATAAGGTGTGGTTAAACCATCGTTGATATTCGTACCAAACGGATGAAAATTGAATTCCACTAGGCTGGCCGCCTCAATCACCTTGGTTTGAAAATTGATATTTTGATATTTCAGACCCACCACATCATCCGATGTGCCTTGAATCTGCAAATAAGAAATCTGATTCCGCAAACCGAAGTAACTGCTGAAATTGTACTTCTGATACAACGCACCCGACGGTTTGAAATGCTTCGTGTTCAGCCCACTGCTAAAATCGCCGTAATAGTTACTCATACCCACAGCCAAGCCCCACTCGTTGCGACCTGAAAAATATTTCTGCGCAACCAGCGTCGACGGTACAATCACCATCGCCATGGCCAAAAAAATCCTGCGGAGTAGCGTCAAAATTAAAATTGGAAACAAACTGTCTTACCGCCCATGATTTTACGCGTGATGGTAAAATTCAAGAACATGTAATAATCGCTGCCCTTCATAGAACCCCTGGGGTTTCCCATGTAAAAACGTTCGTATGGCAACCCCGTGTTGGGGTCGATCTGTTCAGAGCTTCTGTCCTTCATCGCCGCCGCCAAATACCCATTGGCACCACCCACAATTTGGTCGTCTACATAGTCCAAACTCACGTCATCCAAGTAATCGGTAAAGGTCTTGCGCACACCAAACTCGATGCCGTAAGCCCAGTAATCATCCACCTGCTGCTTGAAACCCACACCCAAAGGAATAGATACCTGCGTGAGATTGTAACGCTTGCGATCATTGAATTTCGTGGTTTCCTGTCCCTCGGTACTCAAGGTCTGCAACTCAATCCACTGTCCATCAAACTTGGCCAACTCTGGGTTGTGAACCAATGCACCATTGGCATCGCGCAATCCATCCAAATAGTGAAACTGTGATTTTGGATTGAATTTGTAAACCCCGATTCCCGCAAACAAAAACGGGGTAAATGGACGTGATTTAGTAGACTCTTCGTAGCCCAACAAATTCCATTCGCCGATGGCACTGAACTCCACGATATCGCTGCGGAAATTCAAATTGCGCTGGCCGCGGGTAATCTCTTTTGGATTGTCAGACAAATCCTTGTGCGTAAACGCCAAGTCATTTTTGAAATTCTGGTCGTTTCCGCTGATTTGACCGTATACCGCGTTGCCACGCAACGTCAAAAAGTCGTTGTAATGGAATCGACAAATCAACCCACCCATCAAATGGGTTTCATTCATGGCAACACCTTTCGACAAATCACCCATGTAATTTGATCCACCCAAGGTGAAACCCGCCTCGATGGGCTTGCCCTTAAATTTTTTCTTTGCTTGAGCGTTAGCCGATGCTACCGAGCCCATGGCAATGATGGCAAACAAAGTTATTTTCAAGTGTTTCATGAATGCAGTTTTTAGCAAATTTAAGCGCTAAACCTTGCTTTTCCTAAAAATGGGCCAATCAACTCGCCAAAACCCCTAGTTTACAGGGGTTTACGTCCGTAAAATGACACCTTATTTACGCGATTCCGTGAGGTAATAGACCCCCATCGTGACAAAGTTCCTCAAAATCGGGATCGCCGCAATCACGCCCAACTGCCTCCTCGGCTTGATTCCAAATTTGTATTCGTAAATGGGATTGAACAAGTAAAATTTCTTCCCGCTGATGCCGAACTCAGACTGCCTACAAACACGCAAGAACCGCTCGATGCTAATCCCCGTGCTGCGAATTTCTTCCATGGTCTTGATGCCATTGGGTTTTACGCCCAACAATTTCAACATACCGGGGTACAAACCACCCGGCAGTAAGTGGTAATATGGCAATTTGGACGCCCACTTTTGTGGCAACACCTGCTGGTGACCTCCGTAAGGCATTTGCCATGGTGGAAAAGCAATAAACACCCGACCACCTGGCTTTAAAAACCGATGCAACTGCGGCATGAATCGCGCCTGATCGGGAATGTGCTCAATCACATCCTTCAAGATGATCAAGTCAAATTTGGTTCCCAAATCAACCTCAGGCACCACATCGTAAATGTCCTTGTTTAAGAATTGTACCTGGCCTGCCAACAACTCCTCCCGCATGAATTCACGAGCAAATTCCAACCGACTTTCCTCCAACTCTATCCCCGTACAAGCATAACCCAAATCTGTGAATGCTTTCAAAACACCCGCCTCACCACAACCAATTTCCAACACTTGCATGTTGGCCGGAAACGACCAATTGTACTTCAAAAAAGGGATAATATGACCCACCGTTACCTTGTGTGTCATATCGAAATAACGTCGTTTATCGCCGTGAAACTCGTACATATCGCTGAAATTGGTTTAAACTTCAAATATGCAGCAACTTTTCCGATTTCAACCGAAAATTCTCCCCGTTCGTCTGCATACTTTCCACCAGTTAAAACGAATTTCTTCTATCGGTGTATATTTGAATCAATTCACCCAATCACCGCTCGAAAGATTTTTTAATAAACCCAATTTAAATTCCGTTGAAAGGCAATCGCCTCATAGCGCTTTTTCTTCTCCTTTGGCTACTGCCAAACGGGATACGCGCGCAAGTAGTTACCCTGAACAAATTTGTAACAATCCAATACCAAGGCGCCGAATTCAAAGCCGTACTGCAACAGTTCACCCAACAAACAGGACACGATTTCGCCTACAACAATCAACTACTACCCAGCCAAAAACACATCCAAGTTCACTACCAAAATGTGAAGGCTGACAAAGCCCTCCGCGATTTTTTGCACCAATACGGCTTAGATTACCAACAAGCAGGCACCACCCTGATCCTCCAAAAATGGTCGCCCAGCGTCATCCCAAAACAACACTACCTCTCGGGTAGAGTCATCCATGAATACACGGGGGAACGACTCGTAAAGGCCGTTGTTCAAATACCTGAAATTCAAGTGTTTACGCACACAGATGAATTTGGTGTTTTCAAAATTGCCCTGCCAGAAAAACCACAACCTACCGTTGATACCCTACACCTTCAGATTTATTACCCAGGGTATGATCTCTATTTCGATACCCTATTCGGACAAAGAGACTATTTCCTCACCGCCAAACTCAATCCCACTGTAGAACGCATCGAAACCACCCTAATCCAAGGCAATAAAAACCAAAGTCGATTGGCGGTGGTACACGGTCAGTCCGACCAGTTCTGTCTATCCTCCGCCCGGCTGCAACAGATTCCCGCCTTACTCGGAGAAGGCGATGTGATGCGTGCGCTAAGCCTAAACCCCGGTGTGGTCAGCGGTTCAGAAGGCATGTTGGGCATGTATGTTCGCGGCGGAGCCGCGGACCAAAACCTCGTCCTGCTCGATGATGTTCCCGTCTTCAACGCCTATCACCTCTACGGCATTTTCGGTATTTTCAATGGCGACATCGTCAAAAGTGCCCAACTCAACCGCGGCACCCTTTCCCCCGAACATGGCGGACGATTGAGCAGTGTAGTTTCAGTGCAATCCGTGGATGGCAACGAAAATCAATGGTCGGGCAACCTCTCCATCGGAGCACTCACCAGCAAAGCCATGATCCAAGGCCCGCTGTGGAAAAAACGCACCACCATTGCCCTGGCCTTCAGAAGATCCAACTTCGACCTCCTCACCCAAGCCATCGCCAATGCCGTTTTCAAAGACAGCAACAACATCAATCGATACAACTTCTGGGATGTGAACGCCAAAATCAACCACCGATTCAGCGAAAAAAGCACCCTCTCACTCACCCTCTATCAAGGTCGTGACCGCGCCTTCTTCATCGATAGAATTTATGGAGAATCCAACGAAGTCAGCGTTTTCCAAAAAAGAGAACAAGGCAACCTCTGGGGCAACCAACTCGGTAGCCTTAGGTGGCAGTATTTCTTCAACCGACGCATTCGTTTTACCGCAAAAACCCATTACACCAACTACGCGTTTACCCAACACAACGACTATCATTACCGCCTTCGCAGCGAAATCGACCCCAGCAAAAACAAAGACAATTTTACCAATTACAACCTCACCAACGGCCTTCGAGATTGGGCAGCCGATGCCAAATTCGACATACAAATGTCTAAATATTTGGCATTCAAAATTGGCGCCGGTTTTGTTCAACATACGTTTACGCCTGGCGATCGATCCCTGGAAACCCAATTTGATTCGGTATCGCGCATCTATCACTATAACGACAAAAAAGTCATCACCCCAGAACTCTTCTTCTTCGCCAATTTGGAATTTCATCACCCCAAATTCGGATACCTCGATATCGGTTCCAGGGTATCTTACTTCGGCTTGGAAGACCAGCAGTTCTACATCCGTCCCGAACCCCGCTTCAACTACCGATATCGCCTGTCGCCCCAAGTCTGGTTGAAAGCCGCCGCCTCCCAAAACGTGCAGTTTTTTCATCAACTCAACAACCTCACCATGGGTCTACCCTCCGATCTCTGGGTGCCCTCCAATGCCCAATACGCGCCCGCACAGGCCCGACAAATCTCCCTCGGCACTACCATCACCAAAACCCACTACCAATGGAGCTTCGAGTACTTCCAAAAATCCTTTTATAATTTGCTCGAATACCGCGACAATGCAGCCTACATCACCAGCGCCTTGAACTGGGAAAAAACCGTCACCCAAGGAACCGGCGATGCCCACGGTCTTGAATGCCTCGTTGAAAAACGCACCGGCAAACTTACCGGCTGGGCCAGTTACTCCCTGTTGTACAACAACCGACAATTCGCCGAACTCAACCAAGGAAAAATTTTCCCTTCGCGATACGATAGACGTCACAACTTCTACCTCGTTGGGATTTATAAATTATCGCCCAAAGTGATCATCAGTGGCAGTTGGACCTTCAACACTGGGTTTGCCTACACCCTCCCCATCGGCGTATATCAATCACCCACACCCAACGACCCCTTTGCAGAAATTTTTATCTACGGCGACAGAAACAACGCGCGCAGCAGAGACAACCATCGCCTCGATTTGTCAACGCAATACATCGTCAAACACAAACAATTCCAAGAAACTTGGTCGCTCGGAATCTACAATGCCTATAACCGACAAAATCCCTTTTTTATCACCTTTGCCTACGATAGCCAAGGACAACGCAAACTCACCCAACTGTCGCTCCTACCCATACTTCCCCACATCAATTATCAACTCTCTTTTTGATATCCCCAGTTTCATATCGATGCTCAAAACGCAACACCCTGTTTCAGGGTGGCTATGCGATGCGATGGCTCTTGCTATGCCTACTGGTGTCGGGATGCAGCAGGGAGGTACTGGTTCCCCAACCCGATCAGTCTGCCGTTGGTCCTGTGATAGAATGTATTCTTCAAACCACCACTACCCACAAAATTAGCTATTCGCGGGTCGTAGGTATCTCTGAACCCTTCACGCCCCAAACCCAGGCCGACATTACCCTGCGCACAACCACCAACCGAAGCAAGTCGGCCATCAACACCGCGGTTGGACAGTTCCTGATCAGTGACTTCATCCTAAACCCCAGAGACAGCTTTCAATTTGCCCTCACTTCTTTGCTTGATACCGTAGTTGTCATCGATGTGATGCCTTCAGCCATCGCCTTTACCAGAACAGATACCGCAACGGAAGCCGTTGCCGGAATTGGTATCACCCAGACATTTACCGTGCAATTTCGCGACAGTGCCATCGATGAGAATTATTATCGCCTTTCAGCGCAACAACAATTAAAGAAATACACACTGGATGCCAATGGGAAAGCCATCGATAGCAGCACGGAGTGGCAAATCATGAAAATTGATGGCAATGAAACCCCCTTTGTAAGAAACAATTTCAACAATTACACAGAACAAGAAATCTTGTTTTCGGATGAGATTTTCAACGGCGTATTAAGCACGTTCCGATTTTACAATTTACTGCCCTTTTCCAATAGCAAATCAGAAAAAACGGTGGCCGTGAAAATCACCTTGGAAAATTTAAGCCCAGCACTCTACGAGTATTACAACACCCGGGCTGAACACCTTTGGAGTCAAAAGTCTATCACCCAATTGCCCGGACCGGTGCAGAGCAACATCCCCAAAGGTTACGGCGTTGTCGGCGCCGCCACAAAAGAGGAATGGACCATTTTCTACCCTTAATTCAAACGAAAATGGGCGGTAATCACTGTAGGAGGCCTTACCACCAAACTGCTGGAAGAACCCAGCCTTAAACTGCCTTGAGACTCCATGCTCAACGACATCACCGGATTGATGATATACTCCACGCCAAAATGCATTTGACCCAATAAATTCACCTCGGTTTGAACAAAAATATTGGTGTTATCTGGATCTTGAAAAATCTCTAAACCTCCCCCAATACCATAAAAATACAACCAACGATTGTTGATCGCCTTGCGCCTGTCGCGATCAATTCTAAATCCCAACCACTGTAATTCTTCTAACTCTGATAAATTGGCCCCCATCGAGATACGATAGCCTTTACCCCGAGAATATTTCCGGTAAGTAACGCCGTACATGTTCTGCTGCACCGGGATGGCATTGAACGGTAACAACTGCTGCAGCAAATAAGACGTATTGAAGCCCATGTAACGGGGCTGATCTGCAACGGCCACATTGGCCAAAACCTTGGTCGTTGATGCCGGAGCACGCTGAACCACCGTAATCGATTTCACCGGTGCCCCCGTATCCCAATCCTCCATTTGACCCTTGCCATGCAACGCCAAACTCAGACTACAGAAAAGTATGATCAGTGCCCTCATCGTCTAAAATTGAATGGATAAAAACAATGCAATCGGCACCATCGGAATAACCGTAAATGTTTGTTTCGCCTCCAAGCTCGTTCTCACCCCATTCACAGAAAATGAACGTTCCGTGTTTAACAATTGACCATACAATATGGATTCCGTATACAAATTGATACGATCGTGCAACTTCACCGCAATGCCCCCAAAACCACCCACACTACCACCGTATTCCTTGGCCTCTGTCACAATCAGTGTATTCGTACCAAAACCATCGAACTGCAAAGAAGTAGAGGTACTGTTTCGCCAAATGCCGCGTGCGTCAAACCCTCCGTAAGCGTAAAATCCATAACCCAAATCCCGGCGCCACTCCCTTCCCACAACCAACGAAGCCCAGTTTTCTTCACTGGTACGCGTTACCTGTCCGCTGAACCCACCGCTGAAATCCTCAGTCTTTCTGCGAAACCCATTGACACCCAAACGCCAGGCCGATACTCGATCCTTTTCATTGTACGAGATTTTTCTCACCATCAACAGATATGGGTCGTCGTTCAAATTCCGACTCACATTGCCCGAAAATCGGGATAACGCCAACGTCACATTGCTGGTTACTTCCCACCGAGGAATATAGATGCTAACCGTGGAGTCGGGATCATTCCAGATCGTAACACCAGATTCTCTGTCCCATACCGGTGAGTTATTTGCAGAATCTGCCAACACGTGTTGGATTGAATCTTGCGCCCGCAATCCTGCTGTTCCCAACAAACAAGACAAAGCCATTCCAATGAGTTTTTGTTTCATGTTAATCCTCTTTTGGTAATACACGTATTTCCACTTCCTCCAAACGAGCCCCCTTTAAGGTTCTGATGACAAACTCAAAAGGTTCGTGATGGATGATCTCTCCTACCGAAGGTATCCGCTCCGAGCAGAAAATAATAAATCCACCCAAAGTATTGTAATCCCCCTCGGGTATGTTCAAGTCGTACTTTTCATTGAGATAATCCACCTCCAAACGGGTACTAAACACATAATGTCCCTCTTCCAACACCGTTTCTACCTTGTCCTCCACATCAAATTCATCCTCGATCTCCCCCACAATCTCTTCCAATACATCTTCCACACTCACCATGCCCGCCGTGCCCCCAAATTCATCCACCACCACCGCCAAACTGCGCTTCTCCTGCATAAAATTGCGCAACATGTCATGCGCCTGTAAACTCTCGTTCACGATCAATACAGAACGAAGTACGTCTTGAATTCGCTGAGGACGGTGAAACAAATCACTGTGATGCACAAACCCAATGATATGGTCCATGTTCTCTTTGTAAATCAAAATTTTGGAATGGGCGGTCTCCACAAATTTTTCGCGTAACTCGGCCACCGTTGCATTCACATCCACACCCACCAACTCCGTTCGGTGTACCATAAAATCACGCACCTTCGCATCGCTAAAGTCCAAGGCATTCCGAAATACCTCCGTGTCAATCTCCACCGTATCCACATTCCCCGCATTTTCCAATGAGGCAATGTAATTGTCCAAATCCACCTTCGAAAAAACCGGGGTGTGCTCAGAAATTCGAGTCTTCGTAAATACCCGCAGCAGAAAGGACGATATCCCCTTCACCACCTGAATCAACGGCCACATGACAACATGAGCCATCCGAAATATCCCTATCAACCCAAAAATCAATCGATCTGCATACAATTTGAAGAACGTCTTTGGCAAATACTCCGCCACCACCAGTACAACCATCGTGCTGCTCAACGTGATCATCAAAAACTTCACCCACTCCCGCTGCATCCAAGCAATGTGCGCAAATGAATCATCCAAAATCTCCCCCATGTAAATACCATACACCACCAATCCCAAATTGTTCCCCACCAAAACCGTGCTGATAAAATCACTCGGGTTCTTTACATATTTCGAAAGCCACTTACCACCCCCCAAATTCTCCTTGCTCCGGAGCTCAATGCGTAAGCGCGAGGCCGACAAAAAAGCAATTTCCATCCCAGAGAAAAAGGCAATCACTACCATACACAAAGCCACAATCAACCAAGCGTTTGGACTCACTGTCAACAACGTCAATACCGAGGGAGGTTCTATCATACTATCACAAAGATACCTCCGAAAATATGGCAAAAATCGCAACAACCAAATTTCGTGTTGTAAGCAGCGCGTATCTTTGTAGCATGATACGTGTTGGTATTATCGGTGGCGGCCAATTGGGCATGATGACAATCGAAGCGAAATACCCCAGCCTGCCTGTGGAATTTACTGTATTAGAACAATCGCAAGACTGCCCCGCTGCACCCATCGCCAACCACTTCATTCAAGGAAGTCTCCAAAACGACACCGATATCCGAAATCTGGCCAACGAAGTAGATGTTGTTACCTGGGAAATCGAACACATCAATGTAGATACCCTCGTACAACTCGAAAAAGAAGGCAAAACCATCATACCCAAACCCGCTGTTCTTCAAATCATTCAAGACAAAGGACTACAAAAACAATTCTTCGCCCAGCACAACATCCCCACAGCGCCCTTCGCCCTCTGCCATACCGCAGATATTACCCAAGAACTCCTCAGCCAGTTCCCCGGTGATACCGTTGTAGTGAAAACCCGCAAAGGCGGTTACGACGGAAAAGGAGTGGCCATCCTCAGCAAATCAGAGGCACTCAACAACAACCCCTTCCAAGGTGACATCCTCATCGAGTCCTTTGTACCCAATGCCCTGGAAATTGCCGTCATTGTAGCCATCGCCCAAGATGGTGACTTCGCCGTCTACCCAGCCATTGAAATGTATTTCAACCCCCAAAGCAATTTGGTGGAATTCCTCTTCTCACCCGCCAGAATTTCTCGCGAATTGGAGGAAAAAATTCAGACCATCGGACGTCTATGCGTCCAAAAACTCAATTCTCCCGGTCTGTTCGCCGTAGAACTCTTCCTCACCGAAAATCAAGAAATTTGGGTCAACGAAATCGCGCCGCGACCTCATAACAGCGGACATCATACCATTGAAGGTTCCCACTGCAGTCAGTTTGAACAATTCTTGCGCATCCTCGCGGGCGCGCCCCTGGGCGATCCATCCCTGATTCAACCCTCAGCCATGATTAACATCGTTGGACCTGCCCACGTTTCTGGCAACTACCAACTGGCCAACGAATCAGCCCTCACCCAAGATGGCGACGTTTTCATTCACATGTACCGCAAATCAGAAACACGTCCCAACCGAAAACTCGGACATGCCACTGTTGTTGCTCCATCCCTCGAAGCCTTGCTCGAACGGGCCGAAGCCATTAAAAATCAACTCGAAATCATCGCGAAATAAACAGGCAGCGCACCGCCCCTGTCACCCTTTCGCCCCATCAAACAGTGAGAATTTCTTTCTCTTTGCCTTCAAATAAATCGTCGGTCTTCTTGATGTAACCATCAATTAACTTCTGAACGCGCTCCTCGCCCGTCTTCGCATCATCTTCACTCAAACCGTCTTTCTGTAACTTTTTGATGCGCTCATTGGCGTCCTTGCGATAGTTTCGAATACCGATTTTGGAGTTCTCCGCCTCCGATTTCGCACGCTTAACCAACTCTTTCCTGCGCTCCTCCGTTACTGGGGGAATGCTGATGCGTATCATCTCGCCATCGTTCTGAGGCGCAAAACCCAAATTGGAATTGATGATGGCCGTTTCAATGGGTCTAATCAACCCCTTATCCCATGGCTGAATGGCCAACGTCCGTGAATCGGGTGTGTTTACGTTCGCTACCTGCGCCAAAGGCGTCAATGCTCCATAATATTCTACCATCACACTCTCCAACATGGCTGGACTCGCCTTACCCGCACGGATGCGCGAAAATTCAGTAGCCGTATGCTGTAAGTTTTTTTCCAATTGCTCCTGCAACTGCGATATCACATCGTTCAAAGTGCTCATATCAGTTTATTCAGCGAATTTACAATTTATTCTGTGCGATTTCCAAGCCATCAATAAGCCCGTTCCTTCCTTCCCTCCATGTAGTATACATAGGATCGATTGGCCACCTGATTTCCACCCGGAGTAGGGTAGTTACCCGTAAAATACCAATCGCCGCGGTCGCCCGGACATGCCTCATGCAGGTTATCTACCGATTGGAACAAGATGTCAAATTCCGCTTTCAAATCCACAGGCTTCAACATCTCCGCGATTTTTTTACTTACCTCAGCATCTGTCAACGGCGCATAAATATCTTGTACCACACATCGCTGTGCCGATGCCGGTTTTGCCAACTCTGCCTTGGCCGCCTGATAGGCCTCTTCCATCACGTGCGATAAGCCCTTTTCTTTCAATAGCTCCACCGCCGCCGCAAAAGCCGCAAAATCTCCCATCTTGCTCATATCTATGCCATAGCAGTCCGGATATCGAATCTGCGGAGCCGAACTCACCATGATGATTCGCTTGGGCTCCAATCGGTCCAAAATTCTCAGAATGCTGCGCTTTAACGTGGTGCCTCGAACCACACTGTCGTCCATAATGACCAACGTATCGTTCCAACTCTTAACCACCCCATACGTAATATCATACACATGCCCCACCAAATCATCACGATCGGAATCGTTGGTGATAAACGTGCGCATTTTCACATCCTTGACCAAAATTTTCTCCCGTCTCGGACGCCAGCTCAAAATTTCCTTCACCTTCTCAGGCTCATTCTGAACATCGATTTTCGACAAGGCCTCTGCCTGCAACTCCCTGCGGATTTCGTGAATACCATCAATCAATCCATAAAAACTCGTCGCCGCCGTATTCGGTACATAACTAAATACCGTATTCACCAAATCATTCCCCAACAAATCCATCACCGGCTTGGCCAACAATCGACCCAACTCCTTGCGCTCATGGTAAATCGCCTGGTCATTGCCCCTGCTGAAATAAATGCGTTCAAAACTACAGCTCATCCGCTCCGTGGGCTCCAAAATATTAACCTCCTCCACATGGCCACTCTTACGCACCAACAACGCATTGCCCGGACCCAATTCCTGCACGTCCTCAGGATAAATGTTGAACGCCGTTTGTATCGCCGCGCGCTCACTCGCCACCACAACCACTTCATCGTCGATGTAGTAGTGCGATGGACGTATCCCCGCTGGATCGCGAATGATAAACGCATCGCCGTGACCCAACATGCCAATCATATTATACCCGCCGTCCACGTTTTTGAAACTGCGCTTCAAAATGTTGGTCAACGATATTTCCTCTTTGATTTTTTCGGTGATCTCCAAGTTGGTGAACCCTTGCGACTTCAAAACACCAAACAAACGCTGGTTTTCCTCGTCGATGAAATGACCAATCTTCTCCAACATCAACACGTTATCGCTCTTCTCCTTAGGCTGCTGTCCCAATTCAATCAGCGCATTGAACAACTCATCCGTATTGGTAATGTTGTAATTTCCTGCCAACATCAGATTGCGGGCCATCCAGTTGTTCTGACGCAAAAAGGGATGTATGTTTTCGATGCTGTTCCCACCGTATGTGCCATAGCGCAGATGCCCCAAAAGCATTTCACCCGCATACGGATAGTGCTTTCTCAAGTAATCAGCGTCTTTGCGATACTCCTCAGGAATCTCATTCAATGCCGCCCCAACCTCCTCAAAAATGTCCGTTAACGCGGTTTTACTCGCACTTCGCTTTCTCGCCAAGTAACGAGCGCCATAATCGGGATCCAATTTCACCACACCCATTCCTGCACCGTCCTGTCCTCGATTCAGCTGCTTGGTCATCAAATACTGCAGTTTAGCCAAGCCGTACCAAAAGGTGCCGTACTTTTCCTGGTAATACTCCAACGGTTTTCTCAACCGTATGAAAGCAACACCACATTCATGTTTTATCGCGTCACTCATGGAAGTTGTATGGCAAAGTTACATGATTCGGGGCGATGAACTTTTAGTAAAAATCGCAAAATTTGAGTGTGTGTACCTTCGATATGACGATTGACAGGAAAAAATGCCATCCAAAGATTTACTTTTGTGTTGTGACCAAGTCAAATTGGCCAACAGAAATACCAACAAACCATGGAAATCCGCAAGCCTTTTAATCTCCAGACCTGGATTGCCGAAAACAGGCATCTGCTTAAACCCCCTGTCGCCAATAAAAACCTTTACCCCGAAGGCACCGATTATATCGTGATGATCGTGGGTGGGCCCAATGCGCGGCGCGATTACCACTACAACGAAACGGAAGAACTTTTCTACCAACTCGAAGGTGAAATCACGATAAAAACACAGCAAAATGGCCAACGGGTGGATGTGAAATTGGGCCCCGGGGATATGTTTCTACTTCCCCCCGGTGTACCTCATAGTCCCGGAAGAACCGAAGGTTCCATCGGATTGGTCATTGAAAGAGTGCGCGCCGGTAAAGGATTCAAAGATGGATTGCTGTGGTTCTGCGACAAGTGTAACAACAAATTACACGAAGCCTACTTTGAGCTCAACAACATCGAAACCGACTTCCTTACCCACTTCAATCACTACTACGATTCCGAAGATTTGCGTACTTGCAAAACCTGCGGAGAAGTGATGCCCAAGCCGTAAGGCCCTTATTTTTCGAGTCCCAACAAGGCCAAACCCTCTTCAAAAGAATGGGGTTGATAGCCCAGGGTGCTGACCGCTTTGGTGATGTCTAATCCCGTGATGGGCGGACGTTTTGCCGGCTGATTTAACGTGCTGCTGTCCACCCGGTTTATACAGTCCATGGAATATCCATAAAACCGCGCCACGCGTTCTACCAGTTCAATCACGCACATGTAATCTTTGCCCGCAATATTATAAATGCCCTGCGCCCGCTGCGCGGCCGCCAAAAAACAGCCCTTGGCCAAATCCTCCGCCAACGTGGGAGTGCGAAACTGATCTGTGACCACATTGGCCGACTTCTGCTGTTTCAACGTGCCATGCGCCCACAAGACAATATTGGTTCTGCTCATGTCCGCCACCTTTCCGTACACCAAAACCGTACGCAAAATGCTGTAACTGTTGGCGAATTCTATCACGCGCTTCTCCCCCTCCAACTTGCTCCAGCCATAATAGCTCAAGGGATTCGCCGCGTCTTCCTCCTTGTACATCGGTTTGGTGCCATCGAAAATGAAATCGGTACTCACATGCACCAAATGAAATCCCAATTTCGTACTCAACCGAGCCAGATTTTCTACCGCCGTTACATTCAATGCCACACATTCATCGCGTTTAAACTCACAATCATCGACTTGTGTCATAGCCGCCGTGTGAATCACCACTTCCGGCAATTCTCGCATCAACAACTGCTCTACACCCACAGAATCGGTGATATCCAACGTCTGATACCGATACCCTTCCAACACCGGATGTCGATTGCCCCCCGCCCCCGTGGCCAACAAATCCCAATCGGACTGCTGTAAAAATAAATCCGTGAGCTTCTGTCCCAACAATCCATTGCTACCCGTTACCAATACCTTCGTTTTGTTTGTCATTGCGATAAATCCACACAAAAATCTAACTTCCCATCCCAACCACCAAACCCGATTACCCACAGAAACTCGGGAATTAGCCGTATTTTTGTAGTATGAAATTGGTCACCTTCAAAACCGATGGACAACCCCAAACTGGGATCTTGGTAAATGCCAACATCTATCCCCTTCACACCATTCAACCCGCCATCGCCAACAACATGCGCGATATGCTCAATGATTGGGAAAATCAAAGCGCCCTCGCCAAAGCCGTTGAGGCAGAAATTCTAGGCGGCCATCATAGCCACCTGGCAGTGCCCTGTTCAGACGATATTTTGTTGGCCCCCGTGCCACAACCCACCAGCTGCAGAGATGGTTACGCCTTCCGTCAACACGTGGCCGCCGCCCGAAGAAATCGCGGCGTTCCCATGATCCCCGAATTCGATCAGTACCCCATTTTCTACTTTACCAACCACAACGCCATCCAAGGTCCCGGAGAAATCCCCTGCATGCCCGACCACTTCGAAAAATTGGATTTCGAACTAGAAGCAGCCGTTGTGCTAGGTAAACACGGCAGAAACGTAAAAGCCAAAGACGCCGACCAATACATCGCAGGATATATGATCATGAACGACATGAGCGCCAGACGCCTCCAAATGGAAGAGATGCTGCTCAACCTCGGCCCCGCCAAAGGCAAAGACTTTAGCACCGTCATAGGCCCCTGGCTCGTTACCCCCGATGAACTTGAGCCCTATAAAGTTGCTGCAAAACCCGGACACATTGGCCACGCCTACAACCTCAACATGAAATGCTGGGTGAATGGCATCCAAGTGAGCGAAGGGAGCGTGGGCGACATGGATTGGACCTTCGCCGAGATCATTGAGCGATGCGCCTATGGCGCCGACATCTTCCCTGGCGATGTAATCGGCAGTGGTACCGTAGGTACAGGTTGCTTCCTCGAATTGAACGGCACAGGCAAACTCAACAACCCCCAATACCCAGAGCAATGGCTTCAACCTGGCGATGTTGTTGAAATGGAAATCACCGGCCTAGGTCACCTGAGCAATACCATCGTCTCAGAAAACAGCGATTTTAGCATTCTTGCCCTCAAAAAATTGCCCACAGAAAACGCATAACCCCATACCCATAAACCCAAATCAATTGCTTTAAACAATGAGACGCAATCACGAAATCGACTACCGCATTTTCGGTGAAGAAATGCAATGTGTGGAAATTGAACTCGATCCCCAAGAAACCGTCATGGCCGAAAGTGGGAGCTTTATGTTCATGGATGATGGCATCGAAATGGAAACCATCTTTGGCGATGGCAGCCAGCAAAGCAGCGGAATTTTTGGCAAACTCATGGGTGCCGGTAAACGTCTCCTCACCGGTGAATCGCTCTTCATGACGGCCTTTACAAACATGGGCTACAACAAAGCCCGCGTTACTTTCGCCGGTCCCTACGCCGGAAAAATCATGCCTCTCGATTTACAACAACTCGGTGGCAAAGTAATCTGTCAGAAAGATAGCTACCTCTGTGCCGCCAAAGGCGTGAGTGTTGGCATCGAATTTCAACGCAAATTAGGCACAGGACTTTTCGGTGGTGAAGGATTCATCATGCAAAAATTGGAAGGCGATGGCCTTGCCTTTGTTCATGCGGGTGGACATGTGATGGAAAAGGAATTGCGTGCCGGAGAAACCCTGCGCATCGACACCGGTTGCATCGTAGCCTTTACCGCTGGTATCGATTATGATATCCAAATGGTACGCGGTGTAAAGAACGCCCTTTTCGGTGGTGAAGGCTTGTTCTTCGCCGTCCTCAGAGGCCCCGGAAAAGTATGGCTGCAAAGCTTACCCGTTTCACGTCTCGCCGGAAAAATCCTGAGCTATGGCGCACCTGGCGGTAGAAGAGAAGAAGGCAGCATCCTCGGTGGACTAGGCAACATCCTAGACGGCGACGGTTTTTAATTGAACCAATACACCCATTTGGCAGCCAACGTTCTAAACGATGGACCCAAATAGGCCGTGCGGTTCGGTAACACCGACTGAAACTGGTCGTAATTCTGACTGAATACCAAGAAGAAATCGCTCATCGGGCGATACCTCCACTGGAATCTCAAATTCACATTCATCTTCTCAGATTGGGTATTGTACTGCACAAATCCCGTGAAATAGGTATTGGTGTTGATGCTGTATTCCGTTTTTAAACCAATCAAATTGATCGAAGAAGACATCGAATCCCCCATCGTAACATTGATATGATTGAAATTGGCCGTAAACAGCAACAAAGGCAGTTTTTGCTTGCCAACACCCTTCACGCGGAAAGATAGATTTCCCGAAAACTCCGCCTTCTGTCCCATAAAATAACCCCCATAACTCGCCTCCATGTATCCACTCAACGGTTTGCGATTGTTGGTTGTGAACTCCGTATGAACACCGGTCCACTGATACTTGCCAAAAAACAATTTACCCTCGCCCAACGGATCAAACGGCAAAAACAAATCGTAATACGAGTGGTCAAAACTCACATGAAATACAGAACTGTTCTGAAAACTCACGTCCACACCCATCTCCGATTCAGATTCCGTGCTGTGAAAACTGCTGTCGTAGTAACTGCTGTTGCTCAATATCAAACCATAATGGTTGATCAGCTTGTTCCGCTTGGGATAAATGCTGTAGGTTAACATGGGCTCCAAACGCCAATAATCATACTTAATCACCTTGCCCGAAATAGGATCGAAGTTGTCTGTCCTGGGCACAAAACCCGTCCTAGCCACAAACTGCTTACTCACATACTCGTGGTTCCACATTGCCATCCAATTCAGACTCCGATACCGCAACCACGTAGCATGGGCATACCCCGCATCGCCACGTAAACCGGGATACAACGACTTCTGAACAAAGGCCTTACCCGCCCACAAATTGCTTTTCGTGAGCAAATTGAACTCCGTACCCAACACAGAATTGTAATCACCAGACTGAGCCATCTTTCCCTGCCTGTTTATATAATTCACCAAGGTATTCAATCGCTGGTCGTGCACCGCAATCATCGCCACATTGCTCGCCGAAAAAACCTTCTTTTGTAGGGCAAAAACCGAATAATTCGTGGCCGGAATCACACCCGTACTGCCCACCAAATCCTGCGATTGGGTGGTGATATTCATCAAACCCAAACGCACATTGCTGCCAATCTTGCCCGACATCCTTACGCCACCCAAAATGGGCACCGGACCCTGACTTCCCAACCCAATTCTACGAGAAAAAAACGGCCTAATCTGTCGAAACCCAAAACTCGCAAACAAATCACTGTTCTCAATGAAAAATTGCCTGCGCTCAGGAAAAAACAAACTATAACGCGTCAAATTCACCTGCTGAACATCTACATCTACTTGGGCAAAATCCGGGTTGACCGTTACATCCAAATTCAAACTCCGGCTCAACGCCACCTTGGCATCAAACCCAATCTTCGGCGTTGCCGTTACGGGATCCGATAAATCCGTCCTCGTGCCCGATTTGCCCTGCTGTCCAATCCCACTCACATAAGGTATAAATACCACATTCCGGTTTTTCTTTACCAGCTCCAAAGAAGCGCCTGCCTTCTCAGCCTGGGAATTATTGAAAACCATGGAATCACAAAACACCAAAGAGCTGATGTTGAAATTGCGGGGCACCCTCGCGTACGAAGACACTTCATTGTTTTTAAAATCGAATCGCGCCACATTAAAACGCCACATCTTCTGCTGTGGATTGAATCGCAAACTGTTGAATGGTATCGCCACCTCCGCCACCCAATAATCTCCATAGCGCTGTGTGGCTGAGTACCATACCTGATCCCAAGCCGTTGTCACGCCAAAGCCACCGCCGTTTTCCACCGATCCCTCTCGCTGAGAA
>JBANFU010000099.1:0-3630 GCA_037975865.1 Bacteroidota bacterium | reverse complement strand
GTTAGGGCCGTACGACAGGCGTTTCCCGAGATCTGGTTGAGTGTAGACACCTACTACAGTTCTGTTGCGTTGGCTTGTATTGGGTTGGGTATCGATATGATCAATGACATTGCAGCCGGTGACGATGACCCGAAGATGTTCAAAACGGTCATCGACAATGAGATCGCTTACGTAGCGATGCACAAAAAAGGCAATCCCGCCACCATGCAAGAAAATCCTCAGTACGAGGATTTGATGGGTGAAATATTGGGCTATTTCCAACAGAAAAAAGCGGAATATAAAAAATCGGACTTTGCCAATTGGGTCATTGACCCAGGCTTTGGATTTGGAAAAACCATCGAACAGAATTTTGAACTGCTCAATCAATTGCAGAAATTCAGGCAATTCAACAAACCCCTCATGGTGGGTATTTCACGCAAAGGGATGATTTGGAAAACGCTGAATGCGAGCCCTGAAGCAGCGATAAACGGCACCACTGCGCTACACATGGCAGCATTGGAGAGAGGCGCCAACATTCTGCGTGTACACGATGTGAAAGAAGCCAAAGAGTGCATTGATTTGTTTTTGGCTTTGAAAGCATAATCGGTGTAACTTTGCGTCATGTCTGGAATGATTGCACCCTCCATATTATCGGCCGATTTCGGCAAACTGTACGACGAGATTGACATGATCAATCAAAGTGAAGCGGATTGGTTTCACGTTGATGTCATGGACGGCGTTTTTGTGCCCAACATTTCATTTGGATTTCCAGTGATGAAGCCTTTGATGGCCCGAGCGCAAAAGCCGTTGGATGTGCATTTGATGATTGTGGACCCAGATCGATATACCAAGGCTTTCGCTGATGCCGGGGCTCATGTACTCACCGTACACGTAGAGGCCTGCACCCACTTGCACCGCACACTCACCAACATCAAAAATCACAACATGAAAGCCGGTGTGGCGATCAACCCACATACACCCATAGAATCCATCAAAGAGGTATTGTATTTGTGTGATGTGGTTTGTTTGATGAGCGTAAATCCTGGGTTCGGTGGACAATCGTTCATTGAGCGGACATACCAAAAAGTGAAAGACCTCAAAGCCCTAATTTTGGCTGAAGGAACCCATACTCTCATTGAAATCGATGGCGGCGTTGTGCTGGGCAATGCGAAATTACTGACCGATGCGGGTGCTGATGTTTTGGTGGCCGGCAACACGGTATTTGGTAGTCAAAATCCTACACAAACCATCGCAGAACTCAAACAACTCATCAAATAACGCAAGTCTTTTTGCGTTACCTATTTGCGTGAAAAAAATCCTTCTACTCTCTCTGCTTGTGGGCTTCGCTTCGATGGTGACAGCTCAGACGCAGATTTCCAAGGGTAGAGTCATCGCCTGGAACCAAGGAGTTGCGCGCGGGGTTGCGAACGTAAAAGTTCGACTTTCAGACGATGCTCAAATTGGCGTGAGTGATTCATTGGGTTATTTTACGTCGAGCGAGCCGTTGTACGCGGGCGACAAAATTTTCGGGTATCTGCGAGGGGAAAAGGTTTTTGGATTCTCCTGGATAGATGATGTTTCGGGGATTACATTAATTCCGGTTGGACAAGGTTTGGATTTGATAGCGGAAGTTCGCATCCGCATCAATCGCGGCGGACCGTTTCTTGAGGAGATAAAGCCCCAAAAATTGCAGCTTAACCCATCCATTGGCGGTGGAATTGAATCCTTGGTCAAAACGTTCATTGGTGTATCGTCAGGCAATGAGATGTCATCGCAGTTCACCGTCCGGGGTGGTAACTATGATGAAAACCTGATTTATGTGAATGATGTAGAAATCTTGAGACCTCAACTCATTAGTTCCGGACAACAAGAAGGGTTGAGTTTCATCAATCCCGACTTGGTCAATTCGGTAAAATTCAGCGCGGGTGGTTTTGGATCGCAATATGGCGATAAAATGAGCTCGGTATTGGATGTAGATTACATTCGTCCCGATAGTTTTAAAGCATCTATCACTTTGGGAACCATGTTAAACAGCGCCATGATTAGTGGTAAAAAAGGCCGATTCTCTGGTTTTCTCGGCTTGCGCAATTTTAACAACGGCCTTGTGACCAAATCATTGGATGTTAGCGGAAACTATTCGATGCAATTTTCAGATGTTCAGAGTTTACTGTCTTACAAGCTTGCACGCCATTGGAATATAGAATTTTTGGGAAACCTTGCCAGCAATGCGTATCAGTTAAATCCCACCAGTAGAACCAGCACATTCGGCACCATTCAAAATGCTTACAGCCTCAATGTAGGCATGGCAGGGCAAGAAGCTTTGAATTATTTGTACGGCATGGCCCATGTCAGCCTAAAATACAAACCCACCGTACGCAAGGAATTTCAGTGGATGATCAATCACACATCCATTGCTGAGGAGGAAGTTTTTGACGTGGAAGGCGCTTATTTTTTGAGTCAGCTAGACCGGGATTTATCGTCTAAAACATACGGAAAGCCACTCAAAACATTGGGATACGGCTATTACCTCGACCATGGCAGAAACCGAATGAACTCAGGCGTAACGCAAGTTGCCCATTTGGGTAGAATCGGTAAAAATACGGATGCATTTTCATGGCACTACAGTATCCGAGCCAATTGGGAAACCGTCAATGACAAAATCGCGGAATGGTACTACAATGATAGTGCTGAGTACAATTTGAGTCCCTGGGGTTCCTCTGAGGACACCATCCTTTTCGACAACTACATCAAGGCACGAAATCAAATTAGCTCAGTGAGATTGAAAGGCCATTGGGGCGCCCAGTGGAGAATCAGCAAACGAGAGCAACTGTGGCTGAATGCTGGCGTAAGAGGACAATATTGGAATTTAAACGAGGAAATGGTGGTGATGCCCCGTTTATCATTGAGTTGGGAACCCAATAAAAACTACAATGAACGTCAGCGAGTGGATAGCTTGAAACGTCCCGACGTGCTGTGGAAAATCGCCTTGGGGTCCTATCATCAGCCCGGATTTTACCGAGAGCTTCGGGGATTCGATGGCGTTTTAAACAAAGCCCTATTATCGCAAAAAAGCAACCACTTGGTGGCTGGTTACGAACGTTACATTTATGCTGGCACAAGAAAATTCAAATACACCAGCGAGGCTTATTTCAAGTATTATCAGGATTTGGTTCCTTATTTGTTCGACAACATCCGCATCCGTTACTATGCACAGAATTCTGCCCAAGGGTATGCTTGGGGCATAGACCAACGGCTTTATGGTGAGTTCTCAGATGGGTTGGAAAGCTGGTTCACACTTGGGATCATGCAAACCAAAGAGCGAATCACCTATTTCGACAAAGAAATTCAAAAAAATATTACCACTGATTATTTGAGAAGGCCCACAGACCGCCGGGTGAATTTGGGGGTTGTTTTTCAAGATCAAATGCCAAACAATCCCAGTTTGAGGGTAAATTTAAGCCTGAATATTGGCACTGCGATTCCGTATTACTTGGATGGAAAAGCGAGGTACACCACTACGCCGAACGTAATACCGCCTTACCGCAGGGTCGACATTGGATTCAGCAAGCTATTCAACACCCAGAAAAACCCGTGGCTCAGTCGATTTGGATTGAAAAACGCGTGGCTCAGCGCTGACATTTTCAACTTATT
>JBANFU010000087.1:0-5292 GCA_037975865.1 Bacteroidota bacterium | reverse complement strand
CGGGTGCAGCGTCGACCCCGGCTACAAACACCACGGGTACCTCAACCACGCCTGCTACAACACCAACAACCCCCGCAACAACCCCCACGGGCGGCAAATAAGTAAGAATATTATCCTTTTTTATAGGAATAAAGCCCCGATCTGCGATCGGGGCTTTATTTTTGAATCACGGCGACGTTCAAGCATGGGTATCAAACAAGCAATATCGGGATTGATTTTTATCTTGAGTGTGTGCGCAAATGCCGCAGTGTCGAAATTGTACGCATCGCCCGGTTTGCCCAAAAACTACCTGCTGCAATGCCGTCAACCACAATGGCTAAAACAGCAACCTTACACCCTGCGCTGCGTGGATCAATCGTTTGGTTTGTATCAAATCGCGGCAACCGACATCCAAATTAACAACCTCAAACATCGCGCAGCAACGGATCACATCGCCCTGCAAATCCAAGAGGAACACCCCTTGCAGCGACGTGCCTGGTTGCCCAACGATCCCTACCTGTCTAGCCAAAAATACCTCGATGTCATTCAGATGAGTAAAGCGTGGGACATGGGACGCAATGCCGTGAACCGAAACCTCGATACCCTGGTCGTGGCCGTGCTTGATGATGGATTGGATACCTCTCACCCCGATATCAAGCCCGTCATTTGGATGAATCGCGGCGAAATTCCTTGGAATGGTCTGGACGATGACGGCAATGGATATACCGATGATTTTTATGGTTGGAATGGCGGAGATTCTTCGGCGGAAGTGTTCAATAAAGAGTCTGTTTTCTATGGTCACGGAACCAGTGTAGCGGGAGTGTTGGGTGCGGCTACCAACAACGGTGTTGGCATTGCTGGGGTGGCCTATAACGCCAAAATTATGCCGGTGCACTGCTATGCCTCCAAAGGTCTATCGAGCGACTTGGGTGTGATCCGGTCGATGTTGTACGTATACCGACAAAAGAAGCTGTGGCTCACCTCAAATAAGCAAAAAGGGATCAATGTTGTGGCGCTGAATATGTCGGTAGGACTCGACGCGACATTCCCCAACGAAACACCCATGTGGTGCGAGCTATTCGATTCCCTTAAAAGCGTGGGAATTATGTCGGTGAGTGCCACCACCAACGCCGATAACAACGTAGAATTGGTGGGCGATATACCGTCATTATGTCCCTCCGATGCCTTGATCGTGACATCCAGTACGGGGCTCGACAAACAATGGGTAAAATCCGGGTATGGTAAAGTATCGGTTGATTTGGCGGCACCGGGCGATGCGGTTTATACGATCTCTCCGGTTCAAACTTCGCCGAGCAATCCGTATCGGGGTGAGTCGGGCACGTCTTTCGCTGCTCCGATGATTGCCGGGACGATTACTTGGTTGAATTCGGTGGTGTGCAAGACCTACTTACAACTCATGCAGCAGAACCCCGACAGTGCATTGAAATTGATGCGCGGTTGGATACTGGGCTCGGTGGAGGTGAATGCCTCGCTAACCAACAAAACGGTAACAGGCGGCGTGCTGCAATCGTATGGCGCATGGACAAAAATGGATGCTTGGTGTATGGCCAAAGAGCCCACCTACGCCGATGAATCGATCCAATGGGTTCGTCCAGTTTTGCTCCCAAATCCATCATCCGGCGAAGGTTGTATGTTTATGGGTCCAGCGTCTGAGTTGTTGGAATTGACCTTGTTCGATGGCGCAGGTCGGGTAGTTTTCTCGGGTGAGGCGATGACCAATGAGCGCGTTCAGTTTGCCGAACCTCTCGGTGCTGGGGTTTATCACTGGCAGGTCAAGACGAAACGAGGCACAGTTCAAATGCCTTGGGTAATTCAATAATTTTACGTGGATGGGTAGGCTGTTACCTAGCTAACCGGCTTAAACGCTTCAAACGCATTCAAGCAGTTTTTGCAATAGTGCATGCTTCTACAGAGCGTAGGGCCGAAGGGGGTATGCATCTGAGTATTGCGTGAATTGCAGTAAGGGCAAGGGGTGTCGCTCAATACATCCAACTCAATGTAGCCATCGTGTTTGGGTGGGGGAGCCAATCCGTGTTGCTTGAGGGCCGCCAGTCCTTTTTCGGAGATCATGTTGGTGTTCCACTGTTTGTTGAACGTGGTTTTCACTTCGATGTGGGTGTATCCCGATTCGGCGAGTTTGTCATGCACCATCTGTTCCATGATGCGCAGGGCGGGACAGCCGCTGAAGGTGGGTGTCAGCTCGATTTTGGCATGGCCTGGTTCAGGCGATTCTATGCCGGTAACGATGCCCAGATCCACGATGGAAATGGTAGGGATTTCGGGATCCATGACGGTTTCCAGTAGGGCTTTGATGGATTCAGGCATCGTTTGGCGTTTAATTTAAAGGGGTTGTTAGGGGATGGGTTTACCAGTCAGCACCCGGATCGATGCTGAACACTTCGGTCATTTCATCGAGCAGGGGTTGAAGGTGGGGTGTATGAACACCTCTGCGCCCGCCGAAGGCGGGCTCTACCGCGTCAACCGATGGTACCATGTATCCATAGGAGGTCAACAACGGAACAACCTTGGCTAACCATCGCTGTTGCAATTCGGCTTCGCCGCCAAATATACCAGCTTCAATCAATTCGGCTTCGTAATCACCCGGCTCAAACAGGCCCAGTGCCAATCCAAAAGTATCGTTGATGGCTTGCTGCATGCGACCAAAGCTCTCTTCGCCACCGGCCGCCAATTTCTGCATGAAGATGTCGGCATGCATCGTGTGATACTTGATTTCGCCCTTGAATTTCTTGGCCACCATCGCCAATGGTTCAAACACGGTCTCGCTCAACATTTCAAATCGAATGGCTTCGGCATGATCGAAAAAGAAGTGACGAACCATGGAGAAATCATACTCACCGATGGGCAATTCCACCAACTGAGAACAATGGAATTGAGGTGCGTTGCGGGTGAAGGCCACTGTATCTGGGTCGCTCTCGCCCAGTTCGTGTAATAACTCAAACAACGCCAACGATTGGCCAATTTTATCTTGCGCCATGCTGCTGAAGGCGATGTCTTCCTCCAACATCGGACCCAAGCCCGTCCATTCGCTGTTGCGGTGACCAATGATCAACAGGTCGTCGGCCATTTTATACAGGAGCTCTTTGAGTCCTTCTACGTGTCTTTCTGTGAATTCCATACTCTGTGCTTAGGCGTTGTTGGTTCTGGCTTTGAATGCGTTGATGCGATCCATTACTTTGTAACTGTTGGGGTCGCGATATAATTTGTCTTCTGTGGTTTCAAAAATATCGGCGTCTTGGTACTCAGTAACAAATACATCGGCCGTTTTTACCACCCACAAATTCACCGCTGCACCGCGTCTGCAGTACTGCTCTTTGGCAAACAACATTGCCATTTCCGCGTTGGGTGCATGCACATTGCCCACGTGTTGATGGTGGGTGCCGCGCTTGATTTGCTGAAACACTTCATAGGTTTGAAAGTGCTCGCTGCCGTGCAATTCGCCAATTTTTGATTCGTCGTCCAGTTCGGCCCGACTGATTCTTGGATCTAAAGAATTGATTTTCATGGGGTTCTGATTATGCCAACGGCGTTACGTATTCGTCGGATTTGCTCAACAAGGCTTTGCGAACCCAGCGACCTTTTTCTTCGGCCATCCTACGGACAGCCAAACGCTCTTTGTTGCAAGGGCCATTGCCGTTAATGACCTGTTTGAATGTGTCCCAGTTGGGTTCTGAGTATTCCCACTGACCGGTTTCTTCGTTCTTGCGAAGGTTGGGGTCGGGCAGGGTCAATCCCAAATCCCAAATTTTGGGGACATACATATTCAAGAAGGTTTGGCGCATGGAATCGTTGGATCCCATTTTAACCTTCCAACGCATCAGGATTTCTGAGTGCTGAGAGGCTTTGTCTGGCGGACCAAAGAAGTGCATAATGGGTTCCCACCAGCGGTTGAGGGCCTCTTGAACCATTTGGCGCTGTACTGGCGTTCCGGTAGCCAAGAAAACCACATTGTCGTGTCCGTATTTCAAGTGGAAGGATTCCTCGGCGCAGATGCGATCCAAGGCGCGGCAGTAGGGTCCGTAGGAACCTTTGCTGTTGGCCAATTGGTTTACGATAGCACCGGCATCAATCAACCAAGCGATCACGGCACTGTCGGCCCAAGTAGGAGCGGGGTAGTTAAATACGTTGGAGTATTTGCTTTTGCCGTTGATGAGGTCGTTGACCATGTCTTCCCTGCTTTTTCCCAACGTTTCAGCGGCGCTGTACAGCAGCTGGGCATGACCCACTTCATCTTGTACTTTGGCCATCAGGGCCAATTTGCGACGGAATCCAGGGGCGCGGGTAATCCAAGTGCCTTCGGGCAAGGCGCCGATGATTTCTGAGTGAGCGTGTTGCTCAATCATTCTCACCAATTGCTTGCGATATTCTTTGGGCATCCAATCTTTGGGTTCGATTTTGTCGCCAGCGGCGATGCGTGCTTCGAATTCAGCCAATTTGATGGGATCTTCGTCGGCCAAAATGCTGTGCACTTTGCTACCGTCTGTTTCGATGTAAGCGTTTCCGTACATATGAATGTGTTTAGTTTTTTTGTAATCCTGAGAGAATAAATTGGGTTAGTTTCTGGGCGATTTCTTTCGGTTCCATATCGCCTTGAGGTCTGTACCATTCACCCACCCAGTTGAGCGAGGCGAGGATGGTGAGCGTGGCAAACTTGGGGTCAACGTCTTTGAATTCCCCTTCTTCGAAACCAAGAATCACGATGTCGCGAAATTCTTTTTCATACAAATCACGACGTTGAATAAACTGTGCGCGTTTGTCGTCTGATAAATGTCGCCACTCATGCACAAACAGGTGCGATGCGTTGAGATCCTGGGTGAGTGCTTGAATGTGGTTGTGGATGGCCATGGCCAATTTCTCAGCGGCGTTGAAGTAGATGTCGTTCACTTCTTTGATGCCCATTTCCAGGGTTTCCGCCAAGCCGAAACAGGTATCGATCAGAATTTCTTCTTTGCCTTTGATGTGGTTGTACAAGCTTGCGGCTTCCATGTTTACCGAACTGGCAATGTCGCGCATAGAGGTATTCAAATACCCTTTTTTGCGCATTAAGCCCAAGGCGGTTCCCATGATTTCTTGCCGACGTGTCATTGTAACGAATACAAAACTAACTAACACTTGTTAGTTTTCCAAATGTTTTAAAATTTTGCCTAGATCGGCGATAGGGATTTTACCTGAAATTGGATTTTGCCCAGGACAATTGGACTGTGCATTTTTATTGAGATTCAAGATTTTAATTTGATAGTATCAAGTGATACTATCTTGTGTCGAACTGCCCAA
>JBANFU010000073.1:0-6675 GCA_037975865.1 Bacteroidota bacterium | reverse complement strand
TAAAAAGAGTTTCCATTTTTTGGGGGTAGCCGAAGTGCGATTGGCTTGGTTGTTTGTGTCGTTTTGATTCATGCTTCAAAGGTACTTGGAGTCAGTCGGAGATGATTGCATTTTTTTAATGTAACGTCATTGCGCAGATGTCGTAAATGAAAAATGCTCGCTGGCCGCGAACAGATTCGTTCAACAAAAAATGCCCCGGCTGGGGCATTGGGTTGCAGAGAGGAAGGGATTCGAACCCTCGATACGCTTTTGGCGTATACACACTTTCCAGGCGTGCTCCTTCGACCACTCGGACACCTCTCTAAGGAGGTGCAAAGATAGTTATTGTTGGGTGATTTTAGCCCAATGGGATCCAAATTCCTCCGACAAAGATGTATCCTGAAACTTCCATCACTTCTGTGCCGTTGATCAAAGTAGTGTTTAGCATATCTTTTTTTAGTTCTTGTGTGCAAATTGACAATCCAATGTTATCAAATGATAACCATTCAATTACATAAACAAAAACGCCCGTGAAGTTGTTCACAGGCGTTTCACATTTTTATAAAATTCTGCTTATCTGCGGCAATGATGTGGGCGTTGTGCCCCGCAATGATGACGTCTGTGTCGCTTTGCGAGATGTCTATGTTTGGGCCCATGATGATATCCCTGGCGGTATCCAATTTTATATCCTACCTGGATTTGTGCGTGCGGAGGGTGTTGCGCCGTGCTATAGGTGCCTCTACGACGTCGATCCCTGCGATCTTCCCTGCGGTCTCTTACGTCTTCCCTGCGGTCACGTACGTCCTCGCGCTGGTCGCGACGATCTTCCACACGGTCTAACGGGCCACCCTGATGTCGAGCATCTCGAACATCTTCCCTGCGGTCTCGCACGTCCTCCCTGCGATCGCGAACGTCCTCTCTGCGGTCTCTGACATCCTCGCGTCTGTCTCTTCGAATTCTCTCCCGACGTACAGTTTGTGCCTCGCTGCTCAGCACAATCAGTCCAAACGCCATTACAACCAAGGTTTTTTGAATGAATTGTCTCATGATTTGTTTTTCCTTTCTTATCCGTTTGACTCTCAAAATCGTGCCAAGTTTAATGCAGTCGATGAAAAGGGTTTCATTTCGGACAAAATTCATTTTGGCCGATGATGGCTAATCCTAGCCTGTCACAGATTCCAACGCCCCCACCATGGATGGCCAGCTGAATTGCTGTTTGAGGATATGGATGTTCGCGCGCATCGTTTCCAATCGGTTGCCTTCGAACATCGCTTCAATGGCCGATGATAAAGCTTCGGCAGTGGGGTTGCACACCCAACCGGCTTCCTCGTGAGGTACCAATTCGCTCAATCCCCCTACATTGGTGATGATCATGGGCAATTCAAAATGGTAGGCCACCTGAGAAACGCCACTCTGCGTTGCATTCCTGTAGGGCTGTGCAACCAACGCGCAAGCAGAAAAATAGAGCCTTACATCGGCATTGGGAATGAATTTGGTATGCAAAACCACGCGGTCTTCCAACTTGTGTTTGGCGATGATGGAATCGTAGGGTGCGGCGTCTTCGTAATATTCGCCTGCGACGAGCAGTTTGACATCCGACAGAGATTTTGGAAGCAATGCCATCGCTTCAAGCAATAGGTCTAGGCCTTTGTAGTGACGAATGAATCCGAAAAATAAGAGGTATCGATGGGCGGGGTCTAGTCCCAAGGCATCACACGCTTGATTGCGATCTTCGCGGAGGCCGAAATTGTCGTACAGGGGATGTGCGTGATAAGCGGTTTTAGCAACCGGCTTTCGAAGCGGAAATTGCTGCAAATCGTCAAGGACTTTCCTACTCATCGCAACCGCGCCATCCAACACCGGCAAAAAATACTGGCTAAAGGGCGTGTCGAAAAATCGGCGCTCATGGGGAATGATGTTGTCTGTGATGGCCAGGATTTGGGTGTGGCCATTCGATTTTACAATTCTGGCGAACGTACCAAAGCAGGGGCCGAAAAACGGCATCCAATAGCGGAAAATGATCACATCGGGTTTGATGCGTTTGTATTTGAGACCAACCGAAATCCAATTCAGTGGATTTACAGAGTTGAGTGCGATGTCGATGGTTAAGTCTTCGGGTTGCGCATCGTCGCTAAACTGCGATTGGCCAGGAAATAAAAAGTTGGGATATTGGAGCGAAAAAGTAAGCAGGGTCACCCGGTTCTTTTCCTGTAGCTCCCGGGCTAAGCGCTCGTTGTAAGTTGCCAGTCCGCCGCGCAGAGGGTGTGCGGGACCCACAATCACAATGTGCTTGCCTTCGAATTTCATCAATCCGTGGTTTCTTTGATGTTATAGTTGTTGCGTTCGGGGTTGGATCGACTGACCAATTCGCCAATAAATCCAGCCAAGAACAGTTGCGTTCCGATGATCATCGCGACCAAACCAATGTAAAACAAAGGGTTGTCAGTGACCAATGGAGCGCGATGGTTTTGGATCACGCAAATCAATTTATCGATGAGTATCCAACAAGCGGTAAAGGCCCCAACCAGGAAACTCAATACCCCAAGAAGACCAAAAAAGTGCATCGGTTTCTTTCCGAATTTGCTCATGAAGAACAAACTCATCAAGTCCAAAAATCCATTCACAAAACGGTTCATGCCAAATTTGGTGTGTCCGTATTTGCGGGCTTGGTGCACAACCACCTTCTCCCCGATATTTGGGAATCCTGCCCATTTTGCGATCACGGGAATGTAGCGGTGCATTTCACCATACACCTCGATATTCTTCACTACTTCGTTGCGATAAGCCTTGAGACCACAGTTGAAATCGTGAAGTTCTAGGTCGCTGATTTTGCGAGTAGCCCAGTTGAATAACTTTGTAGGAATGGTTTTGCTTAAAGGGTCGTAACGCTTTTTTTTCCATCCGCTGACAACATGGTAGCCTTCGTCTAAAATCATCTTTCTCAACGACGGAATTTCGTCGGGAGAATCCTGAAGGTCTGCATCCATGGTAATGACCACTTCGCCGGCGGCTTCAGCGAATCCAACATTCAACGCGGCACTTTTACCATAGTTGGTGCGGAATCGAAAACCGCGAACATGGGGGTCCTGCTGTCTCAATCCCTGAATGATTTCCCATGAGTTGTCGGAGCTGCCGTCGTCTAGTAGCAATACCTCATACGATAGGTTTTCTTGTTTGCAAACCCTCACAATCCAAGCGTGTAATTCTAGCAAGGATTCGGCTTCGTTGTACAAGGGGATGACAAGGGAAACGTTCAGCATGGGTGCAATTTACTATAAAGGGTTGAAAATAGTGGTATTTGTGGCGGTGTATGGCGTTTAACGGTTGCCGAAGCCAATGATCTCCCGTACCTCGCGGATGGTTTTTTGTGCCGATGCGCGGGCTTTTTCAGCGCCATATTGGGCAATTTCATTCAATCGTTTTTCATCGCCCAGGGTGACTTGTATTTTGTCTCTCAGCGGGGCGATAAACGTTTCCATGTCGCTGGCTAACTGTTTTTTAAGGTCGCCATAGCGGATGGTGCCCGCTTTGTGGGCATCGTCGAAAAATTGAATGGTTTCGCTGCTGCAAACCAACGACATGAGGTCGAACAGGTTTTGAACCGGGACAGATTTCGGAGCACCGGGCTCTGAAGGTCCGCTATCGCTCACGGCGCGCATGATTTTCTTATTCAAGACAGTCGCTTCTTCGTCGAGGTAAATGGTGTCTGCCTCGCCGGCACTTTTGCTCATTTTGCCACTGCCTGTAAGTCCGGGTACTTTGACTAAGTTTTGATCAAAAGAGAATGCCTGGGGCTCTGGGAAGTAATCCGTATCATACAATCGATTGAATCGATTGGCGAATGTGCGTGCCATTTCCAAGTGTTGTTCTTGGTCTTTGCCAACGGGTACTTTTACGCCCCGATGGAGTAGGATGTCGGCCGCCATGAGGACAGGATATGTAAGCAGTCCGGCATTGATGTTGTTGGGCTGAGTGCGCGCTTTTTCTTTGAATGATGTCACGCGTTCGAGCTCACCCAAATACGCATTCATGTTCAAGAATAGGTATAGTTCTGCCGTTTCTGGGACATCGCTTTGGTAGTAAACGGTGCATTTTTCCGGGTCCAATCCCAAGGCGATGTATTCGGCTAGTACTCGTTTTACAGAGGCATTGAGGTCGCCCGGGGTGGGATGGGTTGTTAAGCTATGATAATCCGCAATGAAAAAGTAGGAGTCGAACTGCTCCTGCAATTTCAGGAAGTTCTTGAAGGCCCCAAAATAGTTGCCCAAGTGCAATTTTCCGGTGGGACGGATCCCGCTGACTACCACTTCTTTCATGGCCACAAAATTAGGAAAATCGCGGGGGATTTGAATGAATTGACGGCAAATGAGCCGGAAACGGCTTCGGAATGTGTCGAAAATCGGGGGATCCACGGAAAAAAGGCGGTTGTGGGTGTATTTTTGCGGTATGCCCAAGTCGATACAATTGAAGTTTACACCCGCGGAGATGGGGGATGAGGCGGGGGTCAATCGCAAGTTTTGCAGGGAGGCTGGCCTAATGGACGGTGTGGTGGTTTGGAAGAAGAAAAGCTTGGATGCCCGTGGTCGTCAGCCTTGTTTTTTGGTCACGGCGGAAGTTTACGCAGTGGGCGAGGATCGTATGATGGATCGCGGTTTTCAATTGCAGGATGTATCGAAAAGCAAGGAGGTTCATATTGTGGGGGCCGGTCCTGCCGGATTGTTTTGTGCGTTGGAATTGATTGAGTTGGGGTTGAAGCCCATTGTTTTGGAGCGAGGAAAGGGTGTTAAGGAACGTCGGCGAGATTTGGCGTTGATGAACCGGGAAAAGTTGGTGAATGCGGAAAGCAATTATTGTTTTGGTGAGGGTGGTGCAGGAACGTATTCGGATGGAAAATTGTACACACGCAGCGCCAAGCGAGGTCCAGTACAGAAGGTGTTGCGCTGCTTGGTAGAGCATGGGGCACCCGAGGCAATCACGTTTGAGGCGCATCCGCACATCGGCACCAACAAGTTGCCGCAATTGGTGGAGGCGCTTCGCAAGTCGATCGAGGATTGTGGGGGTGAGGTGAGATTCAATACCCGGGTGGATGGGATGGTGATTGAGGGTGGTGTGTTGCGCAGTTTGGTTTTACAGGGTGGGGAGTCGCTGCAAGTAGCATCGGTGGTGTTGGCAACGGGACATTCGGCACGGGATATTTTTGAGATGTTGGATCGGTCGGGTGTGGCGATTGAGGCCAAGCCGTTTGCCATAGGGGTGCGATTGGAGCATCCGCAAGCATTGATCGATCAAATTCAGTACAAATGTGATACGCGGGGCGATGTACTGCCACCGTCGAGTTATAGTTTGGTAGAACAAATTCAGGGCAGGGGCGTGTTTTCGTTTTGCATGTGTCCGGGAGGCATCATAGCACCGGCCGCTACCGCGGCCGGTGAGGTGGTGGTAAATGGATGGAGTCCAAGCAAACGCAACGGAAAATTCGCCAATTCGGGGTATGTTGTAACGGTAGATGATCGAGATTTTGCACCCTTTGAAAAATCGGGTGCGTTGCGCGCCTTGCGCTATCAGCAGCATTGGGAAAAAATGGCCTTTGCAGCTACGGGAAGTTTGAGTGCACCAGCCCAGCGGATGGAGGATTTTATTCAAGGAAAAATCAGTACTCAATTGCCAGAAAATAGTTATTTGCCGGGATTGGTATCGTGCGGAATTGAGGATGTGTTGTCTCCGGCTGTTCATACCCGAATTCGGGAGTCGCTTGTAGTATTGGGCAAAAAGATGAAGGGGTTTCGCACGAATGACGCGATATTGGTGGGGGTTGAGTCCAGGACATCATCCCCTGTTCGCATTCCGCGCTTGACTGAATCACTGCAACATACGGAGGTGGTAAATTTATTTCCTTGTGGGGAGGGAGCGGGTTATGCGGGTGGTATTATGAGTGCGGCTTTAGACGGTATGCGGGTGGCGAATGCGATTGCGATACGGCTTTAGTAAGAATGTGTCCGACAATTTTCATGCGAGGGTAAATGAATGGTTATTCAATGCTTGGAGCAACTACAATTTTCTTGAGTGGGGTGTGACGCGAAAGTTCTCTGAATGTGTAAAAAGCAATTTATATATTTTTTCATTGTGCTAAAAAATAAAAGATTGTTAAAAGTTTTTAATAACTCATTTTGGATTATTTCAGCCCATAATAATCTATTTTTTGCACTAAAGTCAGCGAAATGACATATTAAAATAACTTTAATAAGTAGTGTTTTTTCTTATTGATATTGCAGTGTCAATAGTTTTTTACAATTATTAAAAATTGTAATTGCTATATAAATATTGGAAATAGAAACCATATGAATACACACTACAATTTCAAAAAGTCAGCAATGTTTTTAAAACAAAAGTTGTTGCTGATGCTCCTGTGTTTGGCCGGGGTTGCCAATGCGCAGTTGAGCGGATCGTACACCATCAACTCAGCTTCGGCTACGAGTGGTACCAACTTTAACAACTGGTATGATTTGGCGGCCTCGTTAACAACCAATGGTGTGAAAGGTGCGGTGACTGTGACGGTACAAACCGACATTACCAGTGCTTCTCAGCCAGTATTTGGTGCCATTTCAGGGGCGTCTAGCACCAACACCATTACCATTGATGGAGGAAGTAAAATCTACACGTACAGTGGGTCTTACGAGGCCATTAGTTTCAATGGAG
>JBANFU010000072.1:0-15371 GCA_037975865.1 Bacteroidota bacterium | reverse complement strand
CGCCAAGGCGGTAACCAATTCGGGGCTACCTACAAACGCGTATGTATTGGGGTTGCCATCGGCCCGTTTGGCAAAGTTGCGGTTGAACGAGTGTACGATGGTGTTCTTTTCTTGCTTTTCCGCCCCCATACGATCCCACATGCCGATACAAGGTCCGCAAGCGTTGGCAAATACTTTGGCGCCGATTTGATCGAAGACTTCCAGGAATCCGTCACGCTCGATGGTGTAGCGCACTTGCTCAGAACCGGGGGTAATCATGTATTCGGCTTTGGTTTTAAGGTTCTTTTGAGACACTTGCTTGGCCAAAGAAACGGCGCGGGAGATATCTTCGTAGGATGAGTTGGTACAGCTACCGATCAATCCCACTTCTACTTTGGTGGGCCAGCCGTTGGCGGCGGCAACTTCTTTCATTTTAGAGATAGGGGTAGCCAAATCTGGTGTGAATGGGCCATTCAAGTGTGGCTCCAACTCAGAAAGGTTGATTTCAATGACTTCGTCGAAGTAGGCCGATGGGTTGGCATACACTTCTGGGTCGGCATTGAGGTGTTCGCGAACGCCGTTGGCGGCATCGGCGATGGCTTCCCGACCGGTGGCACGCAGGTAGCGCTCCATGGAGTCGTCGTAACCGAAGGTGGATGTAGTGGCTCCGATTTCAGCACCCATGTTACAGATGGTACCTTTTCCGGTACAGCTCATGGCGTTGGCGCCTTCACCAAAATATTCTACGATGGCACCGGTGCCTCCTTTTACAGTGAGGATGCCGGCCACTTTGAGGATCACGTCTTTGGGGGCGGCCCAACCGTTGAGTTTTCCGGTTAATTTGATACCGATGAGTTTTGGCCATTTGAGTTCCCAAGGGAGGCCGGCCATTACGTCACAAGCGTCTGCACCACCCACACCGATGGCAATCATACCCAATCCACCTGCGTTCACAGTGTGGGAATCGGTACCGATCATCATACCGCCGGGGAAGGCGTAATTTTCAAGGACCACTTGGTGGATGATACCCGCTCCGGGCTTCCAGAATCCGATACCGTATTTGTTGGATACAGAGGCCAAGAAATCGTATACTTCGGCACTTTCTTGGGTGGCTTTGGTTAAATCTTCACCCGCGCCAGTTTTAGCGGTAATGAGGTGATCGCAGTGTACGGTTGAGGGTACGGCTACTTTGGGGCGGCCGGCTTGCATGAATTGCAAAAGGGCCATCTGCGCGGTAGCATCTTGCATGGCTACACGGTCGGGGGCAAAATCTACATAGTCTTTCCCGCGTCCAAAGGATTGGGCTGCGGCATTATCCCACAGGTGGGAGTAAAGGATTTTCTCTGTCAGGGTGAGGGGGCGGCCCAGAAGTTGGCGTGCAGCGGCAACGCGTTCGGGCATTCTTTGGTAAACGGATTGGATGAGGTCTAAATCGAAAGCCATGGATATGCTATAATTTGCTATTTCCACAAATTTCGGAAATTTTCCGCGGATTTTTTCGGAAATCGGCATCTTTGTAGGGTGGAGAAACCGAGGGTAATATTGGGGATCGATCCGGGCACCAATTTGTTGGGGTACGGGTTGATTCAGATCGATGGGAAGTCGCCCAAGTTATTGGGCTTGGGGGTAGTGCGGTTGGCCAAGGTGGGCGATGCGGGGGAGAAGTTGCACCACATTTACGAGCGGGTTACGGCGTTGATAGAGGGGTTTGAGGTGACCGAGGTGGCGGTGGAAGCGCCATTTTTTGGGAAGAATGTTCAGTCGATGCTGAAATTGGGGCGGGCTCAAGGGGTTGCCATCGCGGCAGCGATTGGCAAGGGCTTGCCGGTGTTTGAATATGTGCCGCGAAAGATCAAGCAGTCCATCGCGGGGAATGGAAACGCAAGCAAGGAGCAGGTGTTTGCGATGTTGCATGCCGAATTTCATTTTGAGGAAAAGCCCGAGACCATGGATGCCACAGATGGTTTGGCTGCCGCGGTGTGTCATTTCTATCAATTTGCACCTAGGGCCTTTGGCAGCACAAAAGGTGGTACCGCAGGCGGTAAAAATAAAGCGGGCGGCTGGGCGCAGTTCTTGAAAGACAATCCCGATCGGGAGGTTTGATTTTTTCGGGTTAACCGATTGTAATCGGTTAAATGTACTGGAGTTTTTGGGTTTTTTGTGTCGATTAATTATTTTTGATTGGTAAATAATTATTTACTTTTTAAATTTGTAGGAGGGTTTGTGAAGTGCAGTGAGCTATTGCGGATATTGAGAAGAGATGGGTGGCTTGAAATTTCGCAACGAGGATCACACGTGAAACTTAAGCATCCTCACAAATCAACGATCCTCATTGTTCCCAACCATGGGAGTAATGAAATCGCTACAGGTACCTTACATCGGATTGTTAGGGATTCAGGGATCACATTGAAGAAAAAGTAATCGTATGAAAAAGACAAAATATAGAATGTTGTTTGAGAGCACGGAAACGGGATATTCGGCGTTTCATGAAGATTTGTCTGTGTATACAACGGGGAAAGACCTCTTGGAATTAAAGGCGAATTCCGCGGAGGCACTTTCACTCTACTTCGAAGAGGATTCCCTGGAAATCAAAGAATCCCAAATTGAATTGGTCTTCCATTTGGATACATTCTTCAAGCGATATCGCGCCATCAATGCCAACTTTTTGGCCGAAAAGATTGGGATGCATGCAACGTTATTGTCGCAGTATATTCAAGGGACAAAAATTCCAAGCGCCAAGCAATTGGCAAAAATTCAGGCCGGGATACAGTCTTTGGGAAAAGAGTTGCAGGAAGTGAATTTAATACAATCCGACATTGAATCTGACGGAATCACATCCGCTCAACCACTTGAATGCCAAGTAAATTGAGTCCGTGTTTTAAGGTGTGTGCCGTGAAATGAGCGAGTTTGAGGCGGGTGTTCTTGACGATGGGGTCCGCTTCGCGCATGATGTGACACTCATTATAAAAACGGTTGAATGTGCGAGCCAAATCAATGCAGTATTGGGCAATGACCGCTGGCGAAGAATCGCTGCAGGCTTTGTTTACCTCTTCGGGGTAGCGATACAGTGTTTGAATGGTCTCGATTTCAATGGGTTGTAGCTGCTCGTTGATTGCGCTACTTTGCCAAGAAGCACTACCCCCGTCTGCTGAAGCGCTTCTCAAAATGCTCTGGATACGCGCGTAAGTGTATTGAACAAAAGGACCTGTATCGCCCTGAAAATCAATGCTCTCCTGGGGATTGAACAACATCCGTTTACGGGGATCTACTTTGAGGATAAAAAATTTCAAGGCCGACAGTCCCAGTGATTCATACAATTTCAATAATTCATCCTCAGCGAGTCCCTCTGTTTTGCCCAATTCCTGTGTTTTGGCTTTGGCTTCATCTACCATCTCTTGCACCAAATCATCCGCGTCCACAACGGTTCCTTCCCGACTCTTCATCTTCCCGCTGGGTAAATCCACCATCCCGTAGCTCAGATGATGCATTCCATCGGCAAAGGATCTGCCCAATTTTTTCATGATCAAGAACAGCACTTTGAAATGATAGTCTTGTTCATTGCCTACCACATAAATGCTTTGATCCACGCCATGCTGTTGGAATTTTAGGTCCGCGGTTCCAATATCCTGGGTGATGTACACACTGGTGCCATCGCCACGCAAAACCAGTTTCTCGTCAAGTCCATCCTCCCGCAAATCGATCCAAACACTGCCATCGTCCTTTCTGTAGAAGACGCCTTTTTGGAGCCCTTCCTCTACCACATCTTTACCCAGTTTGTACGTGTCGGACTCGTAATAATATTGATCAAATGAAACACCAAGGCGCTTGTAGGTCTTTTCAAAGCCACTATATACCCAGCTGTTCATGGTTTTCCAAAGGTTGATGACCTCCGGATTGCCAGCCTCCCAATCGCGAAGCATCTGTTGGGTTTCACGCATCAAAGGGGACTGGTTACGAACCAATTCCTTGATATCGTCCTTGAGTTTGGCCATTTGTTTGTCCTCTGTGGCGTTCTGCAATTGGGCCAGAATGGACGTATATTTTGTCTTTGCAACATCCCCATCTGGTGACCAGTGACCTGCGATGGCCGATTCAATCACTGGGAGGGTTTCTTCGCGCAGGGCATTTTCGAAAATCACATAGTATTTTCCTACCAAATGATCGCCTTTCATCCCGGTGGATTCCGGCGTTTCGCCGTTGCCAAATTTTTGCCAAGCAATCATCGACTTGCAGATGTGTATACCGCGGTCGTTCACCAAATTCGCCATCACCACATTGTAGCCGGCCGCTTTATAGAGGTTAGCCACAGATACGCCCAATAGGTTGTTGCGGACGTGCCCCAGGTGAAGCGGTTTGTTGGTGTTGGGAGAAGAATACTCCACCATCACCTTTTTTCCCTCGCCAAGGGTTGTTTGTCCGAAAGCGGCATTATCCCACTGTGTCTTCAAGAAATCAGCGTAGATGTCGGTCTTGAGCACGATGTTCAAAAACCCTTTGACTACATTGAAATCGCTCACGATGGGTGCGTGTTGCTTGAGGTAGTCGCCAATGGCACTGGCGGTGGCTTCGGGCGTGGATTTCGATAGGCGCAACAACGGAAAGACAACAAATGTGTAGTCTCCGGCAAAATCGGGGTTGGTACGCTCGAGTTTTACGGGTTGCGGGTTGGGGCCATACAAGGTTGTGATGGCACCGGTAATCGATTCTATTAACGCCTGTTCCAGGTTCATGGGTTACTGCAAAAATACGAAATTGGGAGGGGATTTAACGGGGAAATTGGTTCAATCATGGTGGTAGCCGGTCCCTTTGAGGATGTTGAGCGCTCGGTAAATTTGCTCGGTGAGGACCAGTCGCGCCAGGTGATGCGGAAAGACAAACTCGCTGAGTTTAATGCAAGGGTATTGACTGCGCAGTGATTCGGTAAAACCGTAGGCTCCACCGATGGCGAGAATGATTTTGCCGCGGGATTGCGCCAGTGTTTTTTCTATGTAGGTTGAGAACCCGCGGCTTGTGAAGGATTTTCCCCGTTCATCGCACAGAATCAGGGTATCGCCAGGCTTGATGAGTTTCATCAGCGTTTCCGACTCTTTGGCTTTTTGGGTTTCGGGGTCGGGGGTTCTGGCTGCGGGGAGCAGTTCAATTTTTACTGCATGCATTGGGCTGCATCGCTTGACATAATCGTTACAGAGCGCATCGATTTCCGGGTTTTTGTGGTTTTCGATGGCCGCGATCAGTATCATGGCGATTAGTTGTTCAAGATTTCAAGAATCTTGTCGAGCTGGGGCGTCAATACAATCTCGGTTCTGCGGTTTTTGGCACGACCTTCGGGCGTGTCATTTCCGGCCACGGGTTGGGTGTCGCCACGGCCAACGGCTTGAATGCGTTTGGGGTTCATGCCGGCGTCTGCAATCAAAATACGGGCGATGCTTGTGGCACGCAAAACGCTCAAATCCCAGTTGTCTTTGATGATGCCTTTCATGGGGATGTTGTCGGTGTGACCTTCAATGGCCATTTGCACGTCGGGCTGTTTGTTGAGTGCTTTGCCGATTTCGATGAGGGCTTCGCGACCTTTGGGATCAACGTCGATGGAGCCGGAGGCGAACAACAATTTTTCCGGCAGGATCACGTATACTTTTCCGTTGCGGTATTCTACTTTGATGTCGAGTTTTTCAAAACCAGCCAGGGCTTTGGCGATGGCTTCTTTGAGTTCGCGAACGGCGCGTTCTTTTTTCGACAATTCAGCTTCGAGGTCTTTCACGCGCTGCGAGGTTTTTTCCAATTCTTTGCGCAATTGCTCTAGGCGAGCTCTTTCGGCTTCGGCTTTGGCGAGGGCGGTGTTCAATTCCAGTTCTTTGGCGGCCAACGTTTTATTTTTCTCGTTGATTTCCTGGGCGAGGTTTTGTCGCTGTGCATCCAGGGAAGTACCCAAATTGCGGATGTATTCGAGGTTTTCATCGAGTTGCAATTGGCAGGTTTCGATGGTGTCTTTCAGGGCGGAGATGGTTTTTTCCTTTTCGCCTTTTTCGGCTTCGAGTTGGGCGATGGAGGCTACGAGCGAGGCATTTTTTTCAAGACAGTCGTCGTTCTTTTTCTTCAACTGGGTTTCCATATCGGCCTTGGCGGCTTCAAGGGCTTGGTATTGTTTCTTTGATACGCAAGCAGATAGGGCGATGGCCACTGCGATAAAACTCCATCCAATTTTCATAATGGGCGAAGTTAGTCCCCGCGCGCTCCGCGCGCGGGGACCTTTATTCACATGTGTTGCCGAGTGGACATACAAGCAGGCCCCCTCGGTTTTAGCGAGGGGGCCTGCTTGTATGTGATTCACTCAATAGGAAGGTGCTGTTTACTTTTCGGATTACAAACTGAAATCCAACTTGTAATAGAACAGGGGCAAGAAGCCCAATTGATACGTCTCTCTGAAATACGGCGCGGAGTCAATATAGCTGTATTTCAATACATTTTTCCGATTGGTTACGTTAACCAAGTCAAAAGCAATCTCGTGTGATGCCTTTTTTGAATTGATTCTGTAGGCGATTCGGATGTCGAATCTGCGGTAAGGTGAACCAAAACGTTGGGTGTTTTTGAGGTCGCTTTTTTCGATGTACTCCCGCTCATAGATGGTGGCGAGCGTATCGATAGGAGAGTAGCGGCGTGCGCCTGCAAATGTCACTTTTCCTCCAATGTTTAAGGAGTTTTTGTTTTTGAAAACAAATTCCTTGGCAATCAAACCGTTTGCCGCATAATCGGTGTTGAAATCGCTGCTGCGCCATACTTTGTCGCTACCCTGATATTGTGCATCAAACACACTCAAGGAGGCCAAATAGTAGAAGCCTTTGCTGAAGAATCGTTCCACCGTAAATTCTAAACCATAGTTTTTGCCGATGCCGGTGTTCTGCAAACTGTCTGGGAAGAAACGAGAGAATCCACTTCCCGTATTGGCCAAACTAAAGGAAGACCCTTTGTATCCGTTACTCGCCATCAAACGTTCAACCGGGAGATTAAACAGCTGTTGGTAGTAGGTTTCAATCTTGATTCTGCTGGCCTTGCCCATTTGGTGATCCCAGCCCAATACGGCGTGATTGCTCTTTGAAAGACCCATCCCCAAATTGTGGGGTGTAGAATTGCCGGGTTTTTGGTAGTAATAAACATAAGCACTTTGGTTTTGAGAGTGCATCCCCAATCCCAAATTGATGGCATCGCGCTTGGTGGCTTGATAACGGGCACCGAAACGCAACAAAGGTCCGCTGTTGCTGGTGTTGCTGTATTTGTCACCGGTACCACTATTACCCAATGGCGTATTGGTAGGGTCGTAGTTGACGGTATAGCTCTGCATTTGGATACCCGTACTGAAGGTCAAAGCAGGCGAATATTTGTATTTCCACTGTACGTAGGGAATTGCCATGAAAGCCGTTCCGTTCGAATTCCATCGCACAGAAAACTTCCAATACAATGGACTGGTGGGATTGAAATTCAACGCGCTGTCGGCAAACATGTAATAGTATTGCGTCAATTGCAAGCCAGCCCGCATTGAACTTTTGGCCGAGAATTTTTTATTATAGAAGGCATGTCCTGCGATGGTTTTCGTCTCAAACTCGTAACCGAGGTTGGGCTTTACCGAATCCAGCTGATAACGGAACAAGGTTTTGCCGTCGCGCTCGAAGGTGTCGATAACCCGACGGAAAGCGAGTTGGTGGTTGGCATTCACTGTTTGTGAACTCACAGCCACCGTGGTCTTGAAGTAACTATTTTTATCGATGTTGTACTGAAAACTGCTGCCCCAAATGTGCATTTTTGAGGCGAACTTCTGATCACGGTCGTTATCGCCATACAATTCGGTGCTGCTTTCTGTTTGGTTTGAAATATTGATATCGATGTTGCTCGACCCACCAATCCCAAAGAAACTTAGGTTGCCTTTGTTGTTCTTTAGTGGGAAGTTCAATTTGAACGAGTAATCCTGGTAATTGGGAACGGCATCGGTACCCAATGGGATATTCAATTTGCTAAACATCGCAAGGGTGCTGTAACGGTAGGTTGCGAGGTAACTAGCACCGCCCTTTTTGCCCAAGTAGCCCTCAGTCAAAGCGTCCCATCCCAACAAACCCAGCTGAGAACTAAATTCTCTTTTCTGGTTGTTGCCGTTGCGGAGTTTCAGATCGAAAGCACCCGCGTTGGCGTTACCGTATTCTGCAGGGAATGCTCCGGTGAAGAAATCGGAGTTGCCCAAAATTTTGTTGTTGATGATCGATACCGATCCCCCGGTGGTGCCGGGAATGGCGAAGTGGTTGGGGTTGGGGATATCGATTCCTTCCATACGCCACAAAATACCTTGGGGCGAGTTTCCGCGAACTACGATGTCGTTGCGTGAATCATCGGCCCCTTGCACGCCCGCAAAGTTCGATGCCATACGGGCTGGGTCGCCCCTACTTCCCGCAAAACGATCGGTTTCATCTACGGTAAATAAGCGGGCAGAAATCAGTGCCGCATCGTTGTTGGGTTTGTCGCCCTTGCCTTTGCCCTTGATGGTGACTTCTCCCACGCGCTCAATGACTTGCTCGAGTTCATAACCCAAAATAACCTCCTTACCAGAGGTTACTACAATGTTGTTTGTGCTGAAAACTTGATAGTCCTTGGCTTCCACGGCCAAGGCGTATCGACCTACCGGCACATTGGTGAAAACGAATTCTCCTTTGGTGTTTGTAGTTGTTTCGAATGTGGATGGAGGGTTGGTGATGGGACCCTCAAAATAGACTTTCGCATTGGCAATCACGGTCTGAGATTCTTTGTCCCGCAGCGTGCCTCTCACCGTTTGGTTTTGCGCCATGGCGATGATTGCGGTGCAAAACGACAGAAAAAGGGTAATGTGTTTTTTCATGTTCCGAAAGTAAAACCATTTCGGATGGGGGCATTACGGAAAATCGCAAATAAATGTTGTGAAGATTACGGAAAATCGCAACTGCGGAAAATCGCAACTGCGGAATTAGGCCTCTTGGTTTACGACTTGTTTCAAATCGTTTTCCAGCTGATACGCAGTAAGTGCCAGAGCGGGGTCGCCTTGTAATTTGAGCCAATGTTTGTGCTTCAGCCACCATTTCATTCTCAACGAAGGGAACCCTTGTTTGAAGTAATTGGTGATGAGTGGGTTGGCACGGAGGGTAACCTGTTTCTGGTTCATGTTTTCCCAGAGGTAGTTGATTTCGTTTTCGATTTTATCGAGCAGTTGAACGCTTGAGTCCATCTTGCCCGTGCCGTTGCAACTGATGCACACTTCTTGCGTGGCGATTTCGGTGGCGGGGCGAACCCGTTCGCGGGTGATTTGCACCAAGCCAAATTTGCTCATCGGCAAAATGGTGTGTCTGGCACGATCGGTTTTCATGGCCGCCTTCAAAGCAGTGAACAATTCGTTCTTCTTCTTTGGGTCGCGCATGTCGATAAAATCGATGACGATGATTCCACCCATATCGCGCAATCTCACTTGTCGGGCAATCTCGTCTACGGCTTCCAAGTTGACTTTCAGTACATTCTCTTCTCTGTTTGTGGGATCAAAGGAGGTACTGCCAGAGTTAACATCGATTACATGGAGGGCTTCGGTGTGGTCGATGACCAGGTAGGCACCACCGCTGAAAGGAACGTTTCTCCCGAAACTGGATTGTATTTGTCGGTTGACGTTGTATTGGTCGAACAGGCTGTTTTTGCCCGCATGGAGTTTAAGAATTTTGTCGGCGTCGGCATTATAACGACCGAGGGTTTCTTTCACCGCGGCGTGAATTTCACTGTCGTTGGTGACAATTTGCGTGAAGGAGTCGTTTAGGATATCGCGCAGCAGCGTTTGCAAACGATTGCCTTCTCCGAGGACTTTGGTTGCTGTGGTTGCGTTTTTTAGGCTGCGCACCAAATCATTCCATTTTTTCACCAGCTCGCGCATGTCTTTGTCGAGCTCTTCGATGGCCACGCCTTCGCTTACTGTGCGAACGATGACACCAAAGTTGTGCGGACGGATGCTGTTGGCTAGGTCTTTGAGTCGCGTTTTCTCTTTGGGATTGCCAATTTTACGACTGATGGAGATGTGGTTGGTGAAGGGGACCAGAATGAAATACCTTCCGGGGATGGAGATGTCGCAAGTTACTTTTGGACCTTTGTTGGCGATGGGTTCTTTGATTACCTGAACCAGCAGGGGTTCACCACCTTTTAATACTTGTCCGATTTTCCCCGTTTTGACGATGGGTTCTTCGATATCGAACTGATCCAAGTCACCCGCGCGCGGATGTCCCGCAATGGCTGACTTTACCACCTTGCGCAGGGATTTGAGGTTTGGGCCGAGATCGAAATAGGTCAAAAATCCATCTTTCTCACCGCCCACATGAATGAAAGCAGCATTGAGAGATGGGGAAATTTTTTTGACTTTCCCTAGGTAGAAATCCCCGACTTGAAATCCGTCTGAGGCGGTTTCACGGTGAAATTCTATGAGTTTGCGGTTCGATAGCAGTGCAATTTCAACCCCCGACGAACCTTTTTGTATGATTAATTCGTTGGACAAAATGCCTAGTTATTGTGGAAGAACCAACTTATTTCTTCTTGTGACGATTCTTGCGCAAACGCTTCTTACGCTTGTGCGTGGCAATCTTATGACGTTTTCTTTTTTTACCGCTTGGCATATTCCTTTATTTAAATTATTGAACTGATTTCTGTGTTTTTACTGCCAAATTGAGGTAAACCTTTGCATTGACAGAATCTCCCATGAATCCAAAGACTTCGCTCATTTCGAACAACCATCGAGGATTTTGGGGTTGCAAAGATATTAATTTTTCGCATTTTTTCAGTGCTTTGGGCCACTGTTGCGACTTTTTTAACAGATTTAGGTGAATGTAGTGCGTCTCAATGTTACTGCTGTCGGTGGCTAACGCTGTTTTCAGGGTCCCTAAAAATTGCATAGGGGCATTCAAATATTCGCTTTGGTAGACAATCAATGCATTGAGCAAGCCCGCATTTTTGGGATTTTTCTCCAATCCGGCATCGATGTGTTTTTTGCCAAGTTGGAACAAATAGGCGGCGGCGATGGGGGTTTCCACGGACATGGCGGCAGAAAAAATGAGGTTTCTCGCTGTTTCCGTGCTGCTTTGCTCATTGGCTTTGTCGCCGTATTGATCGGCAAGGTCGGTTTGTAACAAAGCTACCAGCGGCACATTCTGGGTTTCTTCAGCCCATCGCAAAGCCAACTCCAAAGAATCTTTGGGGTAAGCGCCTGCTTTGGCAGTAAGGATGCGCGTAACCAGTGGGCTTGGCTTGGATTTTTCAAACACGGCATTGAGAAATTCAATGCGCGAAATTTCTTGCTGGGGTAAACCATCTCCCTGCATTCCTTGCATCGGAGCGGTATTGTCTGCAGAATTCGTTGGGACAAATTCTGCAGATTTCCAACGATTGATGACCAAAACCACGCCAAGCAATCCAATGACTGCGGCGAAAATCCATACGCGAAGGTTCGTGTTTCCCACGCGACAAAGGTAGTAAAAGTTGATTAGAGCTTATCGGCCAAGGTTTTGCTGTCTTTTACCAAGGTAGCAAATTCTTTGGCGGGCTTGAAACGGGCAACGTAGTGCGCTGGAACTACCAAGCTGGTGTTGCGCTTGATGTTACGAGCTACCTTCGTTTTGCGTTTTTTCAATTCGAATGTTCCGAATCCACGCAAATAGATATTGCTACCGTTTACCATAGAATTCTTAACAACTACGAAGAAGTTGTCGATAGTGTCGGCAATCGCGGTCTTCTCCAAACCTGTGCGCACTGCAATTTCGTTTACGATTTCTGACTTTGTCATAATAAATTGAGGTGCAAAAAAACTACAAAAGCCGTTCTTTTGCCATTGAATATGCAAATAGTTATCCAAACTTTGTCAAGATGGTACAATCTTGAGTCAAGGGACCTTCCTTGGCGCAGAACCCGCGATCCTTATCGGATATGGGTATCTGAGATTATCTTGCAGCAAACCCGTGTAGCGCAGGGCTTGGCATACTACGAGCGATTCATTTCTCAGCTGCCAGATATTCAATCACTTGCCGCTGCCCAGGAAGTGGAGGTTTTGAAACTTTGGCAAGGGTTGGGGTATTACTCCCGGGCCCGAAATATGCACAAAGCAGCGAAGATGGTCTGCAATGAAATGGGGGGCGTTTTTCCGTCTACCTTCCAAGACATTCAAAGACTGCCGGGTGTAGGGTTATACACAGCAGCGGCCATTGCCTCGTTTGCATTTGGAGAAAAAGTGCCGGCGATTGACGGCAATGCCAAGCGGGTGGGGGCTCGTTTTTTTGGTTTACACGAGGAAATTCAAACGCAGCGATTCACCCAGAAACTATTCTCCTTGCTCCAAGAAGCCATGGCTTTTGCCGATGCCAATGAATTTAATCAAGCCATCATAGAATTGGGTGCCTCATTGTGCTCTCCTACATCCCCAAAATGTGATTTTTGTCCGCTCGAATCCGCTTGCATCGCGCGTTTGCAAAATTTACAAAAACAACTTCCTGTTGTGCAGAAAAAGCAAAAGCCAACAGATAAGTACTTTTACTTTGTGGATTTTCGCTGTGGTGATCACCATGCAGTGGTGTGCAGGCCCGATACGGGCATATGGGCGCATTTACACGAGTTTCCGCTCTTTGAAGGAGATGCCGATACCGCAGATTTGTCGGAGTTGCTGGGCCATTGGGGTGTTGTGGAAAAAATAATCGTGGAGGAGGAAAAATCCTTCAAACATCAGTTGACCCATCAAACCATCCATGCCAAATGTTGGTATTTATGCCTTCCAGACAATAAGTTTGTACAGAAAGACGGTTGGATGTGGCTGCGCAAAGATGAGATTCTGTCTCTGCCGCTGCACCGATTGATGGAAAAAATGATTAGATTTACCTAAGCAAACGAGATTTTTAACATTTTAAACAGCGTAAGATTATGATTAACAAGGTGATTTTATTGGGACGGTTGGGTAAGGATCCCGTTGTACGTCGGCTCGACAATGGTCGGGTAGTGGCGAACGTGACGCTTGCAACCAACGATTACTACACAAAAGACGGACAGCGTATGGAAAGTACGGAGTGGCACAACCTCGAAATGTGGGATAAACAAGCGGAGACAGCGGAGAAGTACCTGAAAAAAGGTAGTTTGTTGTATGTGGAAGGGAAAATTCGCACCGATCGATATACTGATGCAGAAGGACAGGAGAGACAAACCCGTAAAATTCGGGTGAATAATTTTCAAATGATGGGTTCTATGTTGGCTTCGCGCTCCGAAGAGGGTCAGCGTGGTGATTCACATGGAGAAAACCCCAGCACAGATTCTGGCCATGCCATGGACATGGATCAGGAGGATGATGGGTTGCCTTTTTAATACATTGACATGAGCACAGACGATCCTGGTCCCACGGGACTGATTTTACAATCCATTGTTCAACCCATTTCGGCAGCCGATGTGCCCGAAATTGTGGTGTACTCGCTTATTTTGTTGCTTTGTTTGGTGGTGTCTGCCATCTGTTCAAGCTCTGAAAATGCATTTTTCTCTCACCGCGACTCAGACACTGAAGCATTGCGAGAGGAGAAATCCAAGACAGCAAAATACATTTTGGATGTATTGGAGCGTCCCAAGCAATTGCTAGCAACGATGTTGCTTCTCAACAGTTTGGTCAACGTAGCGTTCGTATTGATTGCCATCCTGCTCACGGAAAAGTTGTTTGACTTAGAAGCCTTGCCGTGGTTGAAGTTTTTTGTGGAGGCGATTGTTGTTACTGTGGTTATTTTGGTTTTCGGTGAAGTTGTCCCGAAAGTATTTGCAACCCAGAATTACAAGGCGGCCGCACGTTTTTTGGTGTATCCCATGCGGGCATTCGTTTGGGCGTTTTCACCGTTTACTTTCTTGTTGGTGAAATTTGGCAGTTTACTGGAGCGGGGCATTAAACCTCAGGCCCAGGAATTGACGCCCGAAGAATTATCCTTGGCCATTGATATGGCTACAGATCAAGAGGATGCCAAGCAGGAAAAAGAGATTTTGAAGGGCATTGTGAACATGGGCAGCATCCAAGTGAAGCAGATTATGCGATCTCGGGTGGATATGACAGCCGTAGAGCGCACCATCGATCATCACAAGCTGTTGTCGGTGGTGAGAGAAAGTGGATTCTCTCGCATTCCGGTGTATGATAAAACCATCGATTCCATTGTGGGTGTGTTAAGTATCAAGCGGTTGATCCCTCATCTGGATGCCGAAGCGGATTTTGATTGGATGCAATTTGTGAAGGCGCCATACTTCATCCCTGAAAACAAAGCCATAGATGATACATTGGGTGAAATGCGCACCAATCACAATCACTTGGCCATTGTGGTGGATGAATTTGGCGGTACCAGCGGCATGATCACCATGGAAGACATTTTGGATGAGGTGTTTGGCGATATGCAAGACGAGTTTGATGATGAAGAGAAAGGGTTTGTGCAACTGAAAGAGGGGGTCTACTTGTTTGAAGGAAAGGTCTTGTTGGTTGACTTTGTTCGTGAAATTGGACTTCCCATCGATTTGTTTGAGCATTTGGAATTGGAAAGTGACAGTTTGGGCGGAATGATCAGTGAGCGGTTGGGTCGGATGCCGAAACGGGGGGATGAAGTGGCTGTTGGCGCCGTACAATTCAAAGTAGAATCTGCAGACCCGCGCAAAGTCAAAAAAGTGAGGGTGACAATTGAAAATAAACATGGAGAAGAAAAGTAATTGGGTTGGCTTAGGTCTAATTGTTATGGTTCTGTTGGCTGCTTGTGGTGGGGGTGCCAATGATTCTTACGTGCCCAAGCCCAAAGCCTATCCGCGAATGGCCTTACCCAACAAATCGTATCAGCCTTTCTCTGTAACCGATTTGCCGATGCAATTTGAACTGCCTACCTATGCCCGCATGCTGGCCGATACCAACGCCGAAGGCAAACATACCCCCGGTTGGTATAATATGTATTTTCCGCAGTTCGATATGACCCTTCATTTGACCTATTACAAGTTCAATGATTGGGCGTTTTTCGATAGCTTATTGTATGATTCCCGAAAATTGGTCAATAAACACCTTCAAAAAGCGGATGACATATTGGAAAGACCTACTTCTACATTGAATCCTGAGGCCAAAGGATTGGTATTTAGTATCCAAGGAAACACAGCCACGAATTTTAACTTTTACTTGACCGATAGTATCCAACATTTCGTACGCGGCGCATTGTATTTTAATCAACGTACAGAACCCGATAGTGTTGCACCGGTGTTTCAATTTGTGGAACAAGATGTGTATCACATGATAAAAACCCTGCGTTGGAAGAAATGAATCGTTTGAAATTACATCCCAAATGGTATAAAATGCACTTTTGGCTACTATGGCTCGTGTT
>JBANFU010000048.1:0-9506 GCA_037975865.1 Bacteroidota bacterium | reverse complement strand
TACCAGATGCCGCCTTTGAATTTTCCGAGGCGGGCGATGGGCCATGTTTTGATGGCTTTGACTTGCTCAAAACCGATGTCTTTGGCAATTTTTAAGTAGCGGGTGCGTTTTTCTCGGTGTTTTAAGAAGTGTTCTTTCCATCCGCTAGGGGTGCGCTCGGGGAACATGGCCGACATCAAAAGGCTAAAACTGTCGATTTTGCCAAGGAATACTTTGGTGGTTAAGCCATCAGCTCTGAGGTCGAAAATGACATCGTATTTGGGCACGGAGGTGGCCAGTAAGCTGCCATCATCGGCGTAGATGTTTCCACGCAAGGCTTCAATTTCTACCACGCGGGTGTTTTTAGCACTCAGCTCTTCTCGGAATTTGTCGTCGGTACCGAGCTGTAATTTAACCGCTGTGATGAAAATGGAGATAGCGAATACGGCCAGCAGGGCAAAGACGATGTAGGCCCTAACCAAAATAACTTTTCTGGAATTGACTTTATTCTTGCTCATGGGGCTTTGTCAATTTGATGGGCGGGGTGGTGATTTCTTTCAAACCGCTTCCTTCGAGGCGTTTGCTGAGTTCGCTTTGTTTGGCGGCGTTGGTGGTTTGGCTTTCTAGGCTGATGCGCTCGCTGTGCAACTCTTTGAGCTCTTTGATGAGTTGTTCTTTCTTGCGGATGGCTTTGTTGGCATGGTGTGAGTTGTAGATGTAAAACAACATCAAGGCAAATCCCACAAGGGCAAACTTTACCCAGCTCCACATGGGGATGGGGGCGTCCTCTTGCGGTGTTGACACGTCCGATGTTGGATCTCCCATCACCGTTTGTGGGTCGATGTCGGTATTTAAGAATGGGTTCTCTTCCATGTGTTGCGTACTCCTATTCTCATTTTTGCGCTGCGGGCGCGTTTGTTCTTTTCGATTTCTTGGTCATCGGGAATGATGGCGCTATTGGGTTGAGCCTCAAAGGGTTTGCTGATGTTGCCATACAGGTCTGTATGTCGCTCTCCTTTGAGGTTTCCGGTTTGAAGTAGGTGTTTTACCATGCGGTCTTCCAGGGAGTGGTAGGAAATGACCACCAGTTTGCCGCCGGGTTTGATGATGTCTTCAGCGTCTTGTAGTAAGGTTTCTAAAACCCCCATTTCTTTGTTTACCGCGATGCGCAGGGCTTGGAAAACTTGGCTCAAGTATTTGGCGGGTGTTTTGCCGGGGGTGCAAGGGGCGATGGCCGATTTGAAACCCTGGATAGTGGTGAGGTCTTTGCTTCCGCGTGCGCGGGTGATTACTTCAACCAATCTGCGTGCGTTCGGGATTTCTCCGTATTGTTTGAAAACATGCATGAGTTCACTCTCCGAACTGTTGAGTACCATGTGGGATGCGGAGATGGGGTTTTGGTTCGACATGCGCATGTCGAGCGGTCCATCCAATCGGTGGGCAAAACCACGCTCTCCCACATCGATTTGGTGGGAAGAGATGCCCAAGTCGGCCAGCAGCCCATCGATGGGTAGGGCTTTGAGGTATTCCAGGTAGGGTTTGGTGAACTGAAAGTTGTGGTTTACCAACGTAAATCGGGGGTCGTTGGGAACCCGTTGAAGGGTGTCTTCGTCTTGGTCGAAGGCGATCAGTTTGCCTTTGGGGGATAGCTTGTTCAGGATGGCTCGACTGTGACCACCACCGCCGAAGGTGACATCTACATAGGTGCCATCTGGGTTGGTAACCAGGGCATCCACGCTGGGGTGAAGAAGGACGGGGTCGTGGTAGTCGTACATACGCAAACAGTTGGCCAACGGCCCGATGCGCTACTTAACCTTGGTTGCGTTGTTGGTGAAACAATTGCGCCAACTGAGACATTTCCGCAGCGTCAACATTGAGTTCAGATTCGTAAACCGCTTGATCCCACAGTTCAATCTTGTTTCCGTTGGCTACCAGGATAACCTCAGCGGTAAGCTCGGCGTATTCCAGTAGTTTTTTGGGAATCAAAATGCGCTGTGCGCCATCCATCTGAACCAAGTTGGCACCGTTGGTGAAGATTCGTTTGAACCGACGGATGTCGGGACTCATGAAATCATCCACGGAGTTCAGTTTGGCAGTTTCATCCAGCCAATCTTCCTTGGTGTAGAGCACCAGACACTTCTCGAATCCGCGGTTCACCACAAGCGTATTGCCCACTGCTTCGGGGAACTGAGCCCGAAGTTTTGACGGAATGGAAAGTCTTCCTTTCTCGTCCAGTTTGCAATTAAACTCTCCAATGAATGCGGTCATTCTGTGTTGGTTTTTTCTGTCTGCTAAATAAATATGCAATTTCCCACAATTTCCCACAATCTCCCCTTTTTAACCACTTGTTTTCCACATTGCGCCACCAAAGGGGTGTTTGTTGTAAAAATTCGTCGGAATTCCACGATTTAGACAAGGCAAAGATATCCTAAAATCGCTGAAAAACAAGGGTTTTGCTGGGAGTGGGAGAAAGTGGAGGTAAAAAATCAGTATTTCGGGGGATTTGGGTGGTGGTGGGGGAAGCGTATCTTTGGTACATGCAAAAACGCCTTTTGGGTGCGATCATTGGTTGGATGGTGTTGGGGTTATCCACACTTTCGGGGCAATCGATGTCGTTGCCCGACGTCCCTGTCACCTCAAAATTGTGGGGATTGGGCGTGAATGTCCGACATTTCGGCTGGGACTTTGGCGTAACCAAAGAGCGTGTTGCAGGTCGATTCGTGGGTACCCAAGGGTTGTGGTGTGGCGTGATGAAAGATCCCAGAGAAATGAAAGTGGTGAACCAACTGCTTCCGGGTAGTTCGGCGTTTGCCATCGAGCGGATCACACACAACATCTCAATGCGATATCAATGTGGCAGCAGTTTGGTTTTGAGTGCCAGGGAGGCCCGAGGGGATGTGGGGATTCGAGTGAACGCTTCTTTGGATTTGCCCGTAGATTATGCTTGGCCTATCTATATATGGTTGTACAATCCGGCGCCATTGGTGGATGGTTACACCGCTGTGGCTTACGACCCCTCTGTTCATGATGTGGGACTGATTGGGGGAACGGCGGCTTATGGGAAAGGGTTTTCGGACGGACGGTTTATTCCGGGTATTGGTGCGTTGATTGCCATGCAGGCCGAGTGGGGTAGTTATCGCAATGTGTCGAATACCCTGACGTTGGGATTTGGGATCGATCGATTTGTGAAAAATTTGCCTTTGTGGTATCGTTCCGACATGAATCGAAACTTCTTCCCAAGTGTATTTGTTACCTTTGCGGTAGGATTTGAATATGGACAACATCCGTAAGCAATTTCTTACCCATTAATCGAACTACTGCTGTGATAGAACTACCCATCGTATCGAAAGAAAAGCGCACTCCCAAGCCCAGTTGGTTGAAAATCGAATTGCCCACGGGGGAGAATTATACCCGTGTGAAGCGCATCGTGAAGGAACACAAGCTGCATACCATTTGTGAAGACGGTAGGTGTCCCAACATGGGAGAATGCTGGGGAGAAGGAACAGCCACATTCATGATTTTGGGGAATGTATGTACGCGCAGTTGTAGTTTTTGTGCTGTGGCAACGGGTCGACCATCGGAATACGACATGAATGAACCGGAACGCGTGGCTGAGGCAGTGAAATTGATGGGGGTGAAGCACTGCGTGATTACCTCTGTGAATCGCGATGAATTGAAAGACAAAGGGGCTACCGTATGGGCCGAAACAGTGAAAGCGGTAAAAGCCATGAACCCGGACACCACCATTGAAACCTTGATCCCGGATTTTAAGGCGCAGTGGGACTTGCTATATAGGGTGTTGGATGCCGGTGCGGAAGTTACATCGCACAACATGGAAACCGTAGAAAGGCTATACAGAATGGTGCGTCCGCAAGCCAAATACGCACGCAGTTTGGAGCAAACAAAACGCACGCATGAGTATGGACGTAGAACCAAATCAGGGGCGATGTTGGGGTTGGGGGAAACGGACGACGAAGTGAAGCAACTGATGGAAGATTTGCGCGAGAATGGTTGCGATGTGCTTACGCTGGGTCAGTATCTGCAGCCCACAAAAATGCACCTCGATGTGAAAGAATACGTGCACCCAGACAAATTCAAACATTGGGAAGAATTGGGCCTTCAGATGGGTTTCCGATTCGTAGAAAGCGGTCCGATGGTGAGAAGTTCTTACCACGCCGAAAAACACGTGCTGTAATTTTTTTGTCGCCCTACCCACAGGCCGCGTTGAAGTTTTGCGTAAAAAGGGGCAATCCCTCATTTTCTTTTATGCAAATCGCCCATAGAAATTGGAAAAGTAAGGATACATTGTTTAATTTGTAAAATACCTAAAATCGATATTTAGATCTTATGAGAATAAAACCAATCATCACGCTCACGGCTTCTGTTACTTTGGTGGCGGGAATGTCGTTGTTTGTTGGGATGTTGCCCGTTGGGATGCCAGTTTCTTTGTCTTCCGTTGAGAAGCAGGGTGAGGCAGAATCCATCGAGGGTGCGATTCGTTCCATTTACAGCATGCGTTTGAACGAGGCAACCGGAACAATCGAGCCAGAATGGTTCCAACAAGCTTTGTCGCAGGCCGACGCGATGCGACTAAACCGTCGCGCCAACAAACCGTTGAAGTGGGAAAGCATGGGTCCGGACAACCAAGGAGGTCGTTTGCGTGCTTTTTTGATTCATAAAGATTCAACCAATGTTTGGTTCGCGGGTAGTGTGAGTGGTGGATTGTTCCGTTCCTTTACCAAAGGACAGAGTTGGTCTCCCATCAACGACATGCAAGAGAATTTGAGTGTGACCTGCATTGCGCAAAACGCAGCCACTGGAACCATTTTCTACGGTACAGGTGAGGGTGGTTTTGTGAATTTGTCGGGCACCCGCAACGGATCACCTGCCTTTTTGGGTGGTGGTCTTTATAAGAGTACCAACAGCCGCGGTGTGGCATTCAAAAAAATGACGAACACCACGGCCGCCAGTTTCATGCAATGTAACAGCATGGTGGCGCATCCAAGCGAAGATAAAATCTATGTAGCAACCGAGGATGGTATTTACGAATTCACCAACGACGGTGCCAACCAAAAGAAAATTTCGGTTGGGTCTATCAAAGAATTGAAGATGGATAAAAATGGTGTGTTGTGGGCTTCTACCAATTCAGGCTCTGTATTGAAAATGGATGCTGCCGGCGCGATGAAAGTGGTGAATAGCACGGCTAACACCGGAGGTCGTACTTCCATTGCCATTTCTCCCCAAGATCCCAATTATGTTTATTTGATGGGTGCCTCTAACACCGGAGCTTTCGGTGGGTTGTTTAGAACAACCGATGGCGGTGCCACTTGGAACCGTTTGATGAGCTATAGCTCGGTAACGGATATCTTTGGTTCTAACCGTCAAGGTTGGTATGATAACGTGGTGAGTGTAGATCCTACCAACAAAGACAAAGTTTTCATGGGTGGTGTTGATTTGGCCACCTGGGATGTAGTGAACGGATACCGTGAAACTGCGGGTACGTTTGATGCCCCCTGGAATACCAATTACGTTCACGCTGACAAGCACATGATCTCTTGGGATATGTCTACAACGCCTCCAACCATCATTGTGGGTTGCGACGGTGGTTTGTTCCGCAGCGCGGATGCCAAGAGTTGGACGCCCATTTCTCGTGGATTTGTTTCTTTGCAACTCTATAATGTAGCGGCCAACGAATTGGGTCACATGACCGGCGGTGCTCAGGATAACGGTACTCAGTTGTTGAACTTCAGCGGTAACTCATTTGGCGGTCAGCCTTCAAAAACAGCCATTGAAATTTACGGTGGTGATGGTTTTGATGTAGAGTTTTCACGCTTCAGTCCCAAAACCGTGTTTGTTTCAACCTACTACGGTACTGTAGCGCGTTCCGCAAACAGTGGTCAGTCTACGTCAACTTTCTTCGACGACCGTCAGCCCGGAACCGCACAATCTGATTTTAATACAACCTTCTGCTTGTGGGAGTCTGGTCCAAAAACGTCACGTTTGTTCTTGGCCAAAAATTCTGAAGTATGGATGGCGAATAACCCAACGGATTTTGCTGAGACCGTTAGCTGGTATTTGGTAGGAAAGAATTTGGGCAATGATCGCATCATCGAGATGGATTACACTGCCGATGGCGACCACTTGTTCTTGTGCTAGTCGGGCCGTTTGACCCGCATCGATAGCATCAACTCGGCTACCTTTACTTTGGCGGCCAATCCAACGGTGTTGCAGGTTCCTGCACCCATTGTACAGAAAACCATTACCCCTTCTGGACTGTCGGGCCGTACAATCACCTCTGTGAATGTAGACCAAATGGATGCGGAGCACGTGGTGATTACCTTGGGTGGTTATGGCAATACAACCTACGTATATGAGACGTTCAATGGTTTGGCCGACGTGCCAACTTGGAAGAACATTACGGGTAATTTGCCATCAATGCCGGTTTATGATGCGGTCATTGACGTGGATGACAACAAACGCATCATTTTGGGTACAGACTTCGGTGTTTGGTACACAGAAGATGGCGGTACTACTTGGGTTGAAGGAAACGACGGTATGGCCCGTGTGCCCGTATTTGAAATCCGCGGCTACGAGTGGAGACCTTGGGAGGGTATGACTATGTACGTTGGAACACACGGTCGTGGTTTCTTCCGCAGTCGTACTTTGTTGACGTCAACCAAAAATGTAAAAGACAACACCACATTGAAGGTGGTTGTATATCCTAACCCCACTACTGACAGAGCTACGGTAACGGTTCAATCCAAGGTGAAAGAAGCGGCGGTATTGCGTGTAGTGAATTTGCAGGGCAAAGTGGTGATGGAAAAAGCGGTGGAGATGACTGTGGGTGAAAACAATTTCGACATCAATCTCGGCAATATGCCAAAGGGGTATTACTTCGCTACGGTGAAGGGCAATACCAATCAGGGTACGGTGAAAGTTTGCGTACAATAACGATTGATTTTTATTCCTAGCTAAGTGAATGAGGCCGGCTTTGCCGGCCTCATTTTTTTATAGGCGGCGCTAAATCAGCAAAAACGACCTTCAAAAACGAAGGTGGCAGCGCCCATTAAATAAATGTTTTCAAATCGGCCGTTTTGCGCAGCAAAACGGACATGCAATGGGCCGCCAGCGGTGCTTACCGACACCCATTGTTCCTGAGGATTGTTGGATTTATCGGACTCAAGTTGGTTGAAATAGGCGATGGCGGCCGCTGTTACGCCAGTGCCACAACTCAAGGTTTCGTTCTCCACCCCGCGCTCGTAGGTGCGCATGGCAATCGATCCTTCGCCCAGAATTCTTACCGCGTTTACATTGATGCCCGCCGGACTGTAGACGTCGCTGTATCGAATGGATCTAGCCCATGGAATGAGGTCTATGTCCGACAAATCACCGGTTTCAAATTGTATATAGTGCGGTGATCCCGTATTCAATTCCCATTGGTTTGTGCCCAAATGTTGGATATGTTCAACGGGGTTCATCGACAAAGCAATGGCTCCGTCCTCCAGTTTCCAGGCGCGGTGTTCCCCATCCGGTGCCCAGAAAGATACGGTGCGCGCTGCATGAAACATCGATGGGTGTTCGTTGGGATTTTGCTGAGATTCTGTCTGCGCTGAATGCTCATCGCCCAGTCCCAAAGAGAAGGCCCAAGCGGCAATGCATCGACCCCCGTTGCCACACATGCTGCTCAATCCACCATCGCTGTTGAAATAGACCATCTCAAAATCATAGCCCGATTTTGGTTGTAATAGCATCAGCCCGTCGGCGCCCACGCCAAACTGACGGTGACACAGGTGTGCGACCAGTGCTTTTTCAGAAGAAAAATGAAGGGGTACCTGTGACTGTAAATACGTTTGCCAGGCATGCTCTCGGTTGTCGATTAGCACAAAATCATTCCCAGTTCCCTGGTATTTTACAAAGGGCAATTTCATCGGTTGCGTAGCGTGTTTAAAAGGGTGGAATTGGTGACAGGGGTCAAACTTTGTTTTACACCCACCGGAGCCGTCTGTGGATAGAAATAGTATTGATCGCCGAGCTGCAGGTACAATTGTTTATTGAGTTCAAAGAGCAAAATGTCGGTGCTCCCCGCATTCCAGAGGGTCACAGCGGTTTGGTTGCCAACACTTGAAATAATGGTCAAATGGGGAGGTCCAAACCCTGACTGCATAAGCGAAACAATGTACTCCTTACTCGCTGAGGATTTGGCTTTGTTCTTGGCTTTGGCCAGAGACCCGTCGTAAGTGGGTTTGCTTACATTGCCATCGACATTATCCCCACGATCATAAACCGAAATGGTATCCGCGGCTCTATTTTCCATCACTCCGCGATTTTTGGGTTCAGCCGGTGCGGAACTCATTTTCTTGTTGGGGAGGGTGTTGCCTGCGATCACAATGGGCGTGAGCGTCAGTTTACCCATGAAAATATTGGCCGGTATATCGTTGTTGGGATTGGCGTCGTTTGTTTTGTATTCCAAGTCGCTATCCTCCGATTTTGCTCGTTGATTCGTCTTGCTCACCTCCAAGGGTATTTGCCCATTGTCTGCGTCTTGTTCCCCGATGGTACTGAAGTCGTCTTCGTAGGGCGGGTTTTCAGCCTCGGTTTGCGCAATGGCGGGTGGCAAGCCAGAATTTTGTTCTTCTGTCAACGCAATGTCTGCGGAATCGGCGGCTATCTGCGCGGATGGCTCTTCGTTTTTGGCCATCGTTTTCGATTCCATGGTCCGAGAAGCACTTTTGTAATTGATTACCAGGCCAACGAGTAACACGACCAAAGTAGCGGCGATGGACCACCACAATCCTGAGCGAGTGGTTTCATTTTGTTCTTCTTCGGTGATGCGGTTGGCGATAAAATCTTTGAGTTCGGCAGCCCCTTCTTTGCGAATGCCTTCAATCATAAACTGCTGAAAGCGAATGTGTTCCCACAGCGATGTGTCTTGCTGGGCCTCTCGCTCAAAGGCGATTCGGTCTGATTCGCTCAGTTCCCCATTCAGGTAGGCTTCGATTCTTGGGTCGTTGATTTCCATGGATTAGGGTTTGTTCAGGTAAAAGTCTGAGGCGCTGTATTTCTGTTTGATGATGGTCTCCAGTCCTTTCAGGCATTGGTGTTTCTTGGCTTTGGCCACGGAGGCGCTTGATAATCCGTTGGCTTTGGCGATGGTATGCATATCAAACCCATCGAAATAAAACATCATCAAAATGTTCCTGCATTTGTCTTGCAGCAAATCGAGGGCTTTTTGAACGATGCTGTAGTCCATCTGCTGCGCGGGATCTACCGTATCAGCCACCTCTTTGCCGGTAATGAAATCTTCACCCTTGGTGCGCTTGCGTTTGTCGAGCTGTTTTAACCACAAATTTTTGGCGATCGCAAACAAGTAGGTGGTCAGTTTGGCAGACAGTTCAAATTGGGGTTTCCGCACATTCTGCCACAATGCCACCAGCGTATCTTGCAGTAGATCTTGGGCATCCTCTTCGTTGCCCGAATGTTGGAGTACGTGGTTGGCGATCATTCCTTCGTGTGCTTTGTACAGTTCG
>JBANFU010000230.1:0-17838 GCA_037975865.1 Bacteroidota bacterium | reverse complement strand
TGTCCACAAATTCTCCGATGAATGTTTCAGCGCCTTCGCCACCGGCAACAACAAGAACAGGGAATGTCGCCAAGCATCATACATCACCGGCTTTTTCACCATTACGAAGCCCAAGTATAAGAGCAGAAGGCACAGCAAGAAATTCACTGTATTGAAAGCAAACCTCCGTTTGCCACCCAGCGATTCCATCATCAACAGGCTTCCACCCCACAGCAGAGGGACCAAAATCAACCCGCTGAGTGTAGTGATCATCCAACCCAACAGGTACCATCGTGAAGGCTCCATCGACCCAAAAAACAGGGCCCCATGCGGCCATGGATTTTCAAATACAAAGCCCAATACCTGTTTCAAGCCTTCAACACCCGTAAACCACAAATAAGGATAACTACCAATATAGCCCACCGCAAACGCCAGAGCACCCCAGAGTAACCAACGACTGAGTGTCCACAAATTCTCCGATGAATGTTTCAGCGCCTTCGCCACCGGCCACACCATCGCCAAGCCCAAAACAAACACCCCACCCATGCGTATCGTGGTCGCCACACCCAACAAACCCATCACCCCAAACCAACCGCAATCCCACCGCTTCATCCCCCTGCTCCACACCCGATCCAATCCATCCACCACCAACAACACCAACACAAAAAACAAGGCATCTTTGGTGTTGTAATGCGCCTCAGCAAACATCCTCGGCCACAAGGCAACCATCAATACCGGCAACATCGCCCCCAGCCGCTTTCGCGACACCGAACCCAGTCCCCCTTCCTTCTCCTCCATCCCCCAGCCAATCATCCCCCAGCCATTGTTGCGCAGACCCATCAAATACAACCGCCACAGACCCAAAATAAAAAACGACCACAACAAAGCCCTTCGCAACAGCAACTTCACCCGCAAAGGCTCGGTGAAAACCACCTGCTCCGCGAGGTAGCTGATACTCTCCCAGGCCGGACCAAAAAACTTATGCTGCTCTACTTTGTCGAACCCCACCCTGCCGCTCAAAAACCGATTATTCTCCATCCCAATCGTGCGCTGCGTCATCTCATCCAAATGCACCCCAAATTCGTCGAGCGTGCAAAATCCCCAAACCGCATATAACAGAAAGAACCAGGCCCATGGCCCGGTTCTTTCCATCACTCTATTTTTCCAGCGCATTAACACGCCGTAAATATAATTCAAATTAATTCGATGCCGCCGCCTCAGCGTATGCCTCCACAGGGATACAAGCGCAAATCAAATTGCGATCACCCACCGTGCTGTTCACACGAGAAACTGTAGGCCAAAACTTACCCAAACGAATAGAATCCAAGGGGAACGCCGCCTTCTCACGAGAGTATTCACGGTCCCAAGCATTCGAAATCACCGCCGTAGAGGTATGAGGCGCATGCTTCAACACATTGCTCTCCTGAGAGTATTTGCCCTCCTCCACTTCGCGGATCTCCTCGCGGATGCTCAACATCGCATCGCAGAACTTATCCAACTCTTCCTTGCTCTCACTCTCTGTAGGTTCTACCATCAAAGTACCCGCCACAGGGAAACTCAACGTAGGCGCATGGTATCCGTAGTCCATCAAACGCTTGGCGATGTCTTCCGCCTCAACATGACAGGCCTTAAATTTACGGGTGTCCAAAATCATCTCGTGCGCCGCAAATCCACTCGCACCCTTGTACAATACAGGGTATTCCGCTTCCAAACGGGCCTTGATGTAGTTGGCATTCAAAATGGCATACTTGGTGGCGTTCGTCAACCCCGCACCGCCCATCATCTTGATGTAAGCATAGCTGATCAACAAAATGCTGGCACTGCCCCATGGCGCTGCGCTCACCGCGTGCATGGCCTTTTCAGGACCCATGTTTACCACCGCATGTCCTGGCAGATACGGCGCCAAGTGCTTGGCCACACCGATCGGACCCATACCCGGTCCACCCCCACCGTGAGGGATGCAGAAAGTCTTATGCAAGTTCAAGTGACACACATCGGCCCCGATCATTCCAGGCGATGTCAATCCCACCTGCGCGTTCATGTTGGCACCATCCATGTACACCTGTCCACCGTACTGGTGAATGATATCCGTTAATTCTGTAATCGCCGCTTCAAATACCCCGTGCGTGCTGGGATACGTCACCATCAAACAAGCCAAATTGTCTTTGTATTGCTCGGCCTTCGCGCGAATGTCTTCTACATCGATGTTTCCGTTTTCGTCGCATGGCGATACCACCACCTGCATGCCCGCCATCACCGCCGAAGCAGGGTTGGTACCGTGCGCACTCGATGGAATCAACGCGATGTTTCTGTGCGATTCGCCACGATCCTTGAAATATTCACGAATCACCATCAATCCCGCATACTCCCCTTGTGAACCAGCATTCGGCTGCATGCTCATGGTGTGGAAACCGGTGATTTCACTCAAATCTTTGTTCAACTCATCGATGATTTCCATGTACCCTTTCGCTTGATCCAATGGGGCAAACGGATGCAAACTGTTGAATTCAGGCCAAGTCACAGGAATCATCTCTGTGGTGGCATTCAATTTCATGGTACAGCTGCCCAAAGAAATCATGGAGTGACACAAACTCAAATCTTTCGCCTCCAACGATTTGATATAACGCAACATCTCATGCTCTGAATGGTAGCGATTGAATACCGGGTGAATCATGTAGTTGCTCTCGCGCAACAAAGCCGCTGGCAACTTGTGCGATACCGCCCCTTCAGGGTTCGCCGCCGCCCCGTCAATGGCACGAGCAAACAAACTCACCAACTTTTGTATGTCGCCCATCGAAGTTGTCTCATCGATAGAAATACCCACCGCGCCATGAGCGTAACGCAAGTTGATACCTTCCGAAAGCGCCAATGCTTGTATGGTTTCTACCCGAGGCACATTCACCAATATTGTATCAAAGAAATGGTTGTGCTGCAAACTGTAAACCCCATTGCCCGTCTTCACGATGGCATCGCCCAAAGAAACAGCCAAAGCATGAATGCGCTCGGCGATTTTCTTCAAACCCGCTGGTCCGTGATACACGGCGTACATTCCCGCCATGATACTCAACAATACCTGTGCAGTACAGATGTTTGAGGTGGCGTTCTGACGTTTAATATGCTGCTCTCTGGTCTGCAAAGCCATGCGCAAAGCACGATTGCCCTCAGCATCAATGGATACACCAATGATACGACCTGGAATCGCCCGCTTGAATTCATCTTTGGTGGCAAAGAAAGCCGCATGCGGTCCGCCAAAACCCAATGGAACACCAAAACGCTGGGTATTTCCCACAACACAGTCCGCACCAAACTCACCGGGAGGCGTCAACAACGTCAACGCCATCAGATCAGAAGCAAAACAAGTCTTCACGTTCAACGCCTTGCAAGCCGATACAAATTCACGGTAGTCCTCTACGCTACCATCCGCATTGGGATATTGCACCAATGCACCAAAAAACGAGGCATCCGGAGTGAATGTCTTGTAATCGCCACGAACGATTTCAATGCCGATGGGCTCAGAACGGGTAATCAACACATCCACCGTTTGGGGGAATACGCTGTTGTCGACAAAAAATCTGTGCGCCGCACTTTTCTTGTCCAACCCGTAAAACATATTCATCGCCTCAGCCGCCGCAGTACCCTCGTCCAACAATGAAGCATTCGCCAACTCCAAACCCGTCAAATCAATGACCATGGTCTGGTAATTCAACAACGCCTCCAAACGACCTTGGCTGATCTCCGCCTGATAGGGCGTATACTGTGTGTACCAACCTGGGTTTTCCATGATGTTACGCAAAATCACACCCGGTGTGTGGGTGTTGTAATACCCCATCCCGATGTAATTCTTGTACACCTTATTCTTCGCGGCCTTTTCGCGGAGCATCGACAAAAATTCCACTTCGCTCATGGGCTCACCCACGTTCAAAGGCTTAGGCAAACGGATGTTGCTGGGAACTACCTGATCGATCAACTCATCCAAACTGTTCGCACCGATGGTGGAAAGCATGGCATTCAAATCACTTTGTCTTGGTCCGATGTGGCGATCGGCAAACGACTCCGAATAAAGGGCGTTGAATTGGTTCATAAGTACGCAAATTTAACGTTTCCCAAAACAAATCGACATGACAAATCCCCATCATTTGGCGATTTTTTCCTCTTTTTTAGCACAACCTTGCACAAAGTGCTACAGGCGCGACAATCTTCCGTCCTCCGCATAGCTGTAATGCAAGTGTCCGGCAATGATCACATGATCGATAATGGTGATATCCAAAAGCTTGCCCGCCTGATTGAATTGATCCGTTAACCGGTCGTCGGCCTCCGATGGACGGTCGTTCCCCGAGGGATGGTTGTGACTCAACACCAAAGAACTCGCCCGCAACTCCAACGCGCGCTTGAACACCAGCCGCACATCCACAACCGTGCCCGTCATCCCACCCACACTCACACATTCCAATCGCAAAATCCGGTTGGCCCGATTCAAGTACACCACGTAAAACGACTCCACCACGGAATCTAAAAACAGCGGTCGCAACAACGCCACCGCATCCGTGGGGTTGCGAATCTGTTTGGTCCGCGCATCATCAATGGCCCTACGTCTACCCAACTCCAACGCCGCCGATAAAGTGGCCACCCCCGCTGCGCCCAACCCCTCCACCAAAAGCAATTCCTCCGGCGTCATCTGTCCCAAATGCCGCAAATCACCCGCACAATGCTCCCATAATCGCATGGCCAACGCCGAAGATCGGGCCGATTTTTTTCCGTTGCCCAAAACCAAGACCAGCAATTCGCTGTTATCCATGGCAGTTTTTCCATGATGTAAAAATTTGTTTTGCAAAATGTGCAAATCCACCCCGCTTGTTGTCCTTTTTCTCATTGTTGATAAAATTTTAATCATATATTTGACAATTATATAAACAATTTCATTAGTTTTGAATTCAACGACAGCAATTAATCGGTTATTTAAATAGATAGTTATGAGCGAACAACAAGAAAAAATGAAAGCCCTGAAGCAAACCATTGAGCGTTTGGAAAAGACCTATGGTAAGGGCGTTGTGATGAAGATGGATGATACGCGTAGCGTAGCCGTTGATGTCATTTCCACCGGTTCTTTCGGTTTGGATTTGGCCCTCGGCGTGGGAGGATTTCCCCGGGGAAGAATTGTTGAAATATACGGTCCTGAAAGTAGCGGTAAAACCACCATCGCCCTGCACACCATTGCAGAGGCACAGAAAAAAGGAGGCATTTGCGCTTTCATCGATGCAGAACATGCGTTTGATAAAATTTATGCCGAAAATTTGGGTATCGACACGGCCAATTTGTTGATCTCACAGCCCGATGACGGGGAGCAAGCATTGGAAATCGCCGACAACCTCGTGCGCTCCGGTGCCATCGACGTTTTGGTTATCGACTCAGTAGCCGCCTTGGTGCCCCGTGCGGAAATCGAAGGGGATATGGGCGACAGTAAAGTTGGTCTTCATGCCCGTTTGATGAGCCAAGCCCTTCGTAAGTTGACCGGTACCATCAGCAAAACAGGTTGTATCTGTATCTTCATCAACCAGCTTCGTGAGAAAATTGGTGTCATGTTCGGTAACCCCGAAACCACCACCGGTGGTAACGCCCTGAAATTCTACGCCTCCATCCGTTTGGATATCCGCAGAAATGCCCAAATTAAGGACGGCGACGATGTGATGGGTAACCGCACCAAAGTGAAAGTGGCCAAAAACAAAGTAGCACCCCCATTCCGCATCGTGGAATTTGATATCATGTACGGAAAAGGAATCAGCAGAGCCGGTGAAGTATTGGATATCGCCGTAGATGCCAACATCATCCAAAAAAGCGGAAGTTGGTACAGCTATGACAACACCAAATTGGGACAAGGTAGAGATGCCGTAAAGGAGCTCATCCACGACAACCCAGAAATGATGGCCGAAATCGAACAAAAAATCCGCACCAAAATGGCGGGTGGAGAAGAAATTCTTGCGGTACAGGCCGACTAACCAATCTCCTCATCAAATCAATTCCGAAAAGTGCGGGGCGAAGGATTTCCTTCGCCCCTTTTTTTTATCTGCCCATCGCAGTATTTTTACCTCTAGATTCTACCATGCAACTCACCTTCCGTGCTGTCCCCATTGCCCACAATCGGTTTAATCCCATCAAACTGATTCTCGCCCTATACTTCTGCGCAATCGCCCTACCCGCCATCTGTAGCAATCACACCAGCAATCCCCCGGTGCTGCTGAAAAAAAATGCCAACTGGTGGGTGCAATCACGCCGACCTAGCCCCGTGCAAGGTTGGGATAGTTTCGCCATCAGCCTCAAAGCCCAATCACACAATGTTCAACAAGCCGTCAACGACAAAGGCACACTCATTTTTTTACTGCACATGACGGTCGACAAGAATGGCAAAGTAGGTTTTGCTGAAGTATGGGATGGCAACTCCAACGATACCTGGGTTAATTTGGCCTTGATCAATGCGGTCAAAACAACCAAGTTTACTCCCTACGTAAACGCCAAAGGCAAACGCATCAATGAAAGCACCCTGGTTCTGATGGAAATCCCCGGATCCAAGCAACAAACTACCACACAATCCCAAGATACCGTGATTCCCAATCAAGCCATTACCCCTGCGAGGTTTTTGGGCGGACAAAATGCGTTCTCCGAGTTTATAGTGGATCAATTCGTATACCCAGCACGCTGCAGAGATGAATTGATTAACGGATACGTAAGAATGCGATTCATGGTAGACCGCAATGGCACCGTCTCCAACTGTAGAATCAAAGAAGGCAGCAAAGGATGTCCCGAATTTGGTGTCGAGGCGATTCGCGTCCTGAAATCGTGTCCCAAATGGATCCCCGCCACCCACAACGGAAAAAACATATCCGCCTGGTTTGAAGTTCCGATTTCTTTGTCGGTGAAATAACTGTCGAATCCTACTTACCGTAGAATTTCTCTTTGTACATGGCAGGATAAACCACGTACAACATCAACATCCGACTGTAGCGAAATATCAATGGAACCATCGCCACAATGATGGTAGGAATACCCACAATGGCGTAATCAAACAAATTCAGACTGTAAAACATCACACTGCATGTGATAATCAACCCCACAATCAATGCATAGCTGAAATACATCGCGCCGTAAAAGAACCCGGGCTCAGGCTCATACGACATCTGACAAACCGTGCAACTGTAGTTGGTCTCAGCGAATTTGGTACTGAAAATACTGTTTTTGAACACCTTGCCTTTGCCACATTTGGGACATTTGCAAGCAATAAAGGGCACAATACCCTGACGTTTATTTTCCATATTTCTGTCTGCGCTTGTATTGGTAAAAAAATACACCCGCAGTACCAATCAAAACATAGGGCGTAGCCAAAAGCATCAAAATGCCTTTGTTTATCCCATTGCCTACAACTGGCTTGTTCTTCGCATGATCGCGACTCGATGTCAATGCCGCTTTACACATCGGACATTGTGCCCCTACCGAAAGTGCCGCAAAAACCGTGAGCGCCAACGTGGCAAAAAATCGTTTCATCTTAGAATGGGTAGTATTTGAACGCATAATACGGCGCAATCATGAAATATACTATGACTCCAGTCACACTCACGTACAACCAGATAGGAAAAGTCACCCTAGCCCACTTCTTGTGCTTCGCAAACTGTCCGGAAGTACTATAATACATCGTATACAATACCATCGGCAACACCGCAGCCGCCAACACAATGTGGGTGGCCAAAATGAAGTAATACAAATACTTTACATTCCCTGTACCTCCAAAGTTGGTGTGTTCCGTACAAGTGTGATAGGTAACGTAGCTCAGCAAGAAAACGGTTGATAAAATAAACGCCGTTAACATGTAAGCCTGATGCGTTCCTTTCTTACCCGATTTGATGGCCATGAAGCCCAACACCAATGCAATGGATACCAAACTGTTCAACACGGCATTGGTAAATGGCAATACCTTGGCGAATTCAGCAGTTGGACGCATATCCGCTGGCAAATACTGCAACAGCGTTACCAAGCCCATCACAGCAATGGTAATAATCACAACAAGGCGAAAAAAGCCTTTATCACTTATCCAGGTCGTTTTTTCTGTATTCATAGAGCAAATTGTTTATGTCGTCTTGTATGCGCTTCACCTTTTCCAATTTCTCGGTAAGCGTCTTGCCCGATGTCTCCAAAATTCCGCGAATGTGTCGCGACTTGTCGATAATCACCACTTTGTCGTCGTGAATAAAATCCTGTCCCCGCTGCTCCGTAGCCAACAACAAATCATTCATCACCCAATCATAAATCTCGCGCTTGCTGCCGGTAGCAAAGGTACGTTTATACAGATCCGCTTTATAGGCGTTTGCATAGGTTGCCAAGACAGGCACTGAATCATGTTCCGGATCGATGGTAATCGTCAAAAATCGCACATTGGGAAAAGCCTGAAATTCTTCCGCAAGAACCTGAACTTGTTTGTTCATGGCCGGACAAACTTCGGCACAAGAGGCAAAAAAGATGTTGGCCACCACAATGCTAGAATCAAAATCATCCAGCGTAATGGGTTGACCATGCTGGTTGATTAAATTGATGTCGCTCACCGTATGATACTCCTTGGTACCATCTGCCGCGGTGATGGTCTCCCCCAAATAGGGCAACTCTTTGTGCACCCACTTGGCCTCAGCCAAAACCAGGATGCCCAAAATCGGTAAAATGACGATGGCCGCGATCGCGGCCATCTTTATACGGTTTTTTGCAATTGCCATAAATTACATTGACTTCATCACTTCCAAGGCAGAACCTTCGTAAAGCAGTCCGGAAATCAGACCCAATACAAATACCATTGGAACCAAAATCACCAAAGCCAAATTGATCTTCTCGTGTTTCAAGTGCATGAAAGCGCCCACGATGTAGTAAGCCTTCACCAAACCGAAGAATATGAAGATAAAGTTTCTAAATCCGCTGGGACCCATCACAAAGTAGATGACGAAGTCCAATACTGTGATACCCAACAACAACCAGAAGGTCTTCCAAAGTTCCTTTGTTCCGTGACTCTCAGTATGGGGAATGTAGTTAATTGCGTCGTACTCCCCGGGCTTAGTATAGAATTCCATGATGTATAAATTGCGTTAGTTAGATCAAATAGAAGAAGGTAAATACAAATACCCAAACCAAATCCACAAAGTGCCAGTACAAACCAGCCTTCTCAATCATCTCATAGTGTCCACGACGTTCAAATACGCCTCTAACCGTCATGATGTACACAACTACGTTGATTACAACACCACTGAACACGTGGAAACCATGGAAACCGGTTACAATAAAGAACAAAGCGGCGAATGGTACTGGACCAAATGTTCTGTCGCCCTCCGCCCACTCAAAATGATCGCCGAAACCAACACTGTGCAAATGATCATACCCCTGTTTGGTAATTCCAAAAGTGTTGCCATCCAAACGAGCACCCTCGTGAATGAATGTGTACCACTCCCAAGCCTGACAGCTCAAGAAAGCCACACCACCCAAAATGGTAAAAATCATGTAACGCGCTACCTCTGACTTGCTCTTGCGATGTCCAGCCTCAACCGCCAATACCATCGTTACAGAACTCAAAATCAAAATGAACGTCATCACACTCACAAACAACAACGGCAAATGCAAACCGTGCATGAATGGGAAGTGGTTGAAGATCGACGCAGGATCAGGCCATTTGGTGGTAATCGGCGTTACCACGTTAGAAAAACGTTGGGTTCCGTACTGTACCAACAATGATGAAAACGTGAATGCATCCGACAAAAGGAAGATCCACATCATCAGTTTACCATAACTCACATTGAACGGAGAACGACCTCCAGCCCAAGTGGGTTGATTTTCAAATGCTGCTTGCGTTGATGTATGATTAGCCATTGGAAAAAATTACCTTGCGAAATAAAGAAATAAATACAATATAAACCACAGAAGTCCAACAAAATGCCAATAAGTATTGGTTATTGACATGAATGTAATCTGTTTTTTGTGGATTTCAAGTCGGATCGACTTCACCTGCGCAATCGCCAACAAAATGATCCCTCCCAAAATGTGTATGAAGTGCAATACAGTGATAACCCACACGTAACTTGCTGATATGTGCTCTGGTCGAGAGTTTACAAACGTCAGATCCTGCATAACCAACCGTGACCATCCCAAGTACTGAGAGTAGCAAAACAACACCGACAATACCAAGGTTACAGCGATCAATGCCTTGTTTCTAGACAACTCATCTTTTTTTGCCGCCACGGTCGCCATTTGAATGCTCACTGAGCTCAAAATGCTAATCAACAACGAATAAAAAAAGTAAACTGGCAGGTCAAATGACGTCCACAATTGCTTCGCTTCCGCATCAGGTCGCGCCACGATGTACGCACTCACGAAGGCCGCAAACAACATGCAACTCGCCAACATAAACAACCACAGATTCAACTTAGACGGCGCGATCATCAGCGCTGGGTCTTTCACTTTTTTCACGGATTTGTTTGCCATTTTTTTAGAAAATTATATACCCTAAAAACACCACCGGTGTGTAAATCAATGTTGCGTACAACAACTTCCGCGCATCCGCAATTTCCATGCTTCGAAACAACGCAAAAGCCTTCGCCAACACCCATAAAGAAATTGGTAAAATCAACATCAGTGATTTCACGCCACACATTCCATAGTAAATGGGGGTCATACTGATAATGATTAACAAAACAGTGTAAATAAGGATTTGATATGCACTCTTTTTATCTCTACCTCCGCTCGATGGCAACATCCAATATCCCGCTTTTTGATAATCGTCGTGCAGCATCCAAGCAATCGCCCAAAAATGGGGAAACTGCCAAAAGAACTGAACCAAAAACAACATCATCCCCGGCTCATCAATTCTGCCTACCACCGCGGTGTAACCAATCAATGGAGGCAGCGCTCCAGGAATCGCTCCAATCATCACTGCGATGTTGCTCGTTTGCTTCATCGGCGTGTAGACAAAGACGTATATCGCCAGCGACAATCCACTCAAAAATACGGCCACGAAAGGAACCGTTAACGACAACAAAACAATCCCCGCTATACCAGTGATCCAGCAAAACAAAATGGCTTGCGACAAGGGAATACGCTCCTCTACGATGGGACGAGCACTGGTTCTGGCCATCTTACCATCGTTTTCCTTTTCGATGATTTGGTTCAAACCATTCGAGGCAAAAACCACCAACATACCGCCGATCAATACACCCAAGAAGACCGACCAATCAAACAACTCCGTCCATGACCCATCCGCATTCAACTTACAACCCAGCAAATAGCCAAAAACAGAGGTGGCTGCCACACTGCTGGTGAGGCGAAACTTGATCAATTGTCCGAAAGCTTTTAAGGTAGAATTCATGCGATTTGTGTCGATTTTACACCGGAGGCCAAATACACTGCAAAGATATAGGTTATCAAGGCGCTGCCCACCACCACGTGCGCAACTTGTGCCCATGCAGGCACCACAAACCAAATATGAATTACACCCAAGGCAATTTGTATCGCACTCAAGATGGCAATCGCCATGAAAGGGTTACTCATTGATCGCGGTACAGACCCGCCATTCAACGTTTGCTGTCGCATCAACCAAATCATCCACCCCAATACCACAAAAGGCATATATCGATGCAGGGCAAACAACCAGTCCATGGCGAAGACATCCAACATGCCCCAGCCCAAGAACCCTGCCGTATCGCCATCTACGTATAGCGCATCAGCCATCCGCAAAGTGTCTACCTGCTCGCGACTCCAAGCGCCAATGATCACAACAAAAAACACCGACAACCAAAGCCAAAACCACTGCTTGCGCGACAATATAGACAATCCCTAAAATCGGAATGATCCCGCTTTGTGCAATGAAACCATGTAGGCAAACAAGCACAGAAAACTCAGCAGAAAATGCAAGGTAACCACGCCGGGTAACAAATTGGTGGCCACCACCAAACTACCCAACCAACCATTGACCAGCAACAAAAACAATCCTACCAATCCCCATCCCTTCCCGGACTCAATCCTACCCCGAAACAACACCGCCATGCCAAAGTACACCATCGCAAACAACCCACTCAATACCCCAAACAATCGGTTGATGTATTCAATCCATGCCTTCACCGGATGAAACTCCTCAGGCTGCTGTATGCTTTTGTCGGACCGCAACTTTTCCGCCGAAGACTGCATTCCCAACGACGTTAATACCTTTGCAAACCTTTCTACCTTCTGCAAACGCTTCTCCAAGAAAATCTGCTGGTAATTGCCAGGCAATTTACATTCGCAAGTAGGTGGCGCCCACAACCCGAAACACTTGGGCCAGTCCGGACATCCCATCCCACTGCCGGTGGCCCTTACCAGACCCCCAAAAAAGAACAATAAAAAAACAGACGAACAGGTAAATAAACCCATTCGTCTGTATATGTTTAATATCTTGTCGTTGCTGAGTGGCATTATCGGCTCAAACCGAAAACACGCTTGATGGCAGCAAAGAATACGCTGTTTTCTACAGGCGCTTCTTCCTTGGCAACCTCTTTCTCCTCTACGTGCAATACCTCAGGTGCATTGGCATCCTCCTCGTTTTGTGGGAAGTAATCCAATTCACGGTCGGGACGGCTGTACTCATAAGGACCACGATAAACCGTTGGCAATTCACCAGGCCAGTTACCATGCAAACGAACGTCGATGGGTGAAGTCCACTCCAACGTGTTTGACTGCCAGGGGTTCTGCTCAGCCTTTTTACCGCGGAAGATGCTTACGAAGAAGTTGTACAAGAACAACAACTGCGCAAACCCACCCACGATGGCCGATACAGTGATCAATTTGTTTACATCCATCCATACGCTAAAATCTTCTACCAAGGTGAACTGGTAGTAACGACGTGGTACACCCGCCAATCCCATGAAGTGCATCGGGAAGAATACCAAGTAAGCAGAGATGAAAGTAATCCAGAAGTGGAAGTAACCCAACGTGTTGTTCATCATGCGACCGTACATGCGAGGGAACCAGTGGTAGATACCCGCGAACATACCGAAGATCGCTGCGCTACCCATTACCAAGTGGAAGTGCGCTACAACGAAATATGAATCGTGCAATTGGATGTCCATCGCCGCGTTACCCAAATAGATACCGGTCAAACCACCAGAGATGAAGAAACTCACCAATCCGATAGAGAACAACATCGCAGGCGTGTAACGCAAATTACCGCGCCACAACGTAGTTAAATAGTTAAACGCTTTCACCGCAGATGGAACCGCAATGATCAACGTCAAAATCATAAACACAGATCCCAAGAAGGGGTTCATACCCGTGATGAACATGTGGTGTCCCCATACAATGAACGACAACACAGAAATACCCATCAACGAAATGATCATCGCCGTGTAACCGAAGATGGGCTTACGGGCGTTGGTAGAAATGACCTCAGAAGTGATACCCAAAGCAGGCATCAAGATGATGTACACTTCAGGGTGACCCAAAAACCAGAACAAGTGCTGGTACAATACCGGGCTACCACCCACGTTTTCCAAAGCACCCACACCTTCCAAGAAGATATCGCTCAAGTAGAACGAAGTACCGAAACTACGGTCGAAAATCAAGAACAAAGCCGCACCCAACAATACGGGGAACGACAACAGACCCAAAATGGCCGTGAAGAAGAATGCCCAAATGGTCAAAGGCATGCGGTTCATGCTCATTCCTTTGGTACGTTGGTTCAATACAGTAGAGATGTAGTTGATACCACCCAACAAAGACGATACAATGAACAAGGCAATCGCCACCAACCACAAAGTCATACCCAAACCTGAACCAGGCATGGCTTTCTCCAAAGCACTCAAAGGAGGATAAACTGTCCATCCACCAGAAGCTGGACCGGTTTCAACACCCACTGAAATCAACAATACCACACTTGAGCTGAAGAAGAACCAGTAGCTCAACATGTTCATGAATGGCGATGCCATATCACGAGCTCCCAACTGCAAGGGAATCAACAAGTTACTAAAGGTTCCGCTCAATCCGGCTGTCAATACGTAAAATACCATGATGGTACCGTGAATGGTTACCAATCCCATGTAAAAGTTGGGGTCCAATTTGCCATCAACGGCCCATTTACCCAACAACATCTCCAATAAACCGAATTGCTCATCGGGCCAAGCCAATTGCAAACGGAACAACAAGGACATACCCATCCCGATGATACCCATAATAATTCCCGTAATCAAGAATTGCTTGGAGATCATCTTGTGATCCATCGAGAAAACGTACTTGCTGATGAACGATTCCTTGTGATGGTGGTCGTGGGTGTGGTGATCGGCGTGTAATGCTGAAGTGCTCATATGAATATGATTCTTTTTTTTGATTAGTTGGCAGCAACGGCTGCAGGTGAAACGGCAGTTGAATCAGCACCGGCAGGGGCAGCCTCTACTGGAGGAGCTACCATTTTGGCCTGTGCAGCCAACCATGTGTTATACTCTGACTCAGAACCCACAACGGTGATTTTAATCTTCATGTTGTAGTGAGCCGCACCACAAATTTTATTGCAGTACAAATAATAATCGAAATTGGGGTTTCCTTTAGATGCTCGTGCTTCCGCCGTTGTTTTAATTGGCGTGAATGGGAACACAGTGCTCATACCAGGAACACAGTTCATCTGAGCACGGAATTCAGGCATGTAAGCAGAATGAATTACGTCTCTGGCGCGGAAACGGAACATGTATGGCTTGTTTTTCACCAATACAATCTCCGTAGTTACGCGGTCGTCGTTAGACTCTTTATTGAAAACCTCAGGCTTGCTTCTGAAGGCCGCAATACGCTTCAAGTTTGTCTCTTTGCGCTTGATTTCCTTCTTCAACTGACGGGCATATGCACCGCTTTCCGCATCCAACACCTTTTCACGCAAAGCCTTGTGCTCAGAAACATACGTCTTGCTCAAACCCGTAGACTCCATTTTGTTCAAAGCAGAACGCCACAAAGCCGTAGAGTCATCCGCTGCCGCCAATTTGGCTTGCAATTCAGCCACCTCGCCAGTCAATGTTTCTGTCAATTTATCCGCCTCACCCTCTACAGCCAATCCCAATGGGTTGGTACCTGAAATCAAAGTAAAGCTGCTCTCGCCCAATTTTTGGTCCTCACCGGCATAACGAGCCTTCCAACCAAACTGGTAAGCAAATACTTCAATCTCTTGGGCATCCTCGTTGGGCGTCTGTGTGATTTTTGTCCATACGTTGAAACCACGCAACACCAAGAAAGTCAATACAATCGCAGGTACAATCGTCCAAATCACTTCCAATTTGTTGTTGTGGAAGAAATAAGCCGCCTTGCGATCTTCACGGTAGTAATATTTGAACATGAAGAAGAACAACAACACCTCCGTAACAACGAATACGAAGAACGTGAAGCCGAACGTCCACATGAACATAGAATCCAAAGATTCACCATGCTCAGAAGCCGCATCCCATAACAACAAATGCTTGCCATGCGCGTTGATTTCCCAGAAAACACCAATCATACCCACGATCAGTACCACCAAACCAATGGTCGCATTCACCTTGTGAGCACTCACGATTTTCTTGCCCGTGATACGCTCCGCCAAACTTCCAATGTCGAAAGCGCGTGCAATCACCAATACAATCAATAAAATCAGTACACAAATCAGGATATTCACCCAATTCCAGCCACTGGGATCAAATTCCTGTGGGGGTTCAATCACATCCGTGGCCGACTGTGCAAACGACATCACCGTAGCCATGCTAGCCATCAGCAATGATAACAACTTCTTAGTCAATGAGTTGAAAGTGTTTTTTGGTAAAGTAAGCTTCATTTCTTGAGCCTTTTTAGGGATTTTCAATGCGCGAATTTAGAGTTTTTACCAAGGTTTTACAAAGGAGAAACCATTAATTTCCCATCTAAACGCGATTTTCTACACAAGCCACAGAATCAACCTCCCAACAAATCGGACATGTTGCCATTTATTGCGAATCAATCCAAATAAGAAATCAGGCGTTATTTGTCCAACTTTCAGCCAGATACAAATAATCATCCACACTCAACTGCTCGGCCCGCTTGGCAGCCCAACCCTCGGGCAAAACAAAGCCCGGACGCGATGCTGTCAACGATTTCAACGCATTCCCCAACGTTTTACGTCGCTGCGAAAACGCCGTTTTCACCACCAATTTCAACGCCCCGTAATCGCAAGTGGGCAACACCGACTTCAGCCGACAATCGATCACCCCACTTTTCACCTTCGGCGGAGGATTGAAGGATCCTTCATGTACGGTAAACTCATACTTACAATCGTAATAGGCCTGCAATAAGATACTGGTGATTCCATAATCCTTGTTTCCCTCCCCCGCAGCCAACCGCTCCGCTACCTCTTTTTGAAACATTCCGGCAAACTGACTCACCCTCACCCCGCATTCTAACAGCTGAAATACGATCTGTGTACTGATATTGTATGGATAATTTCCCACCAGAGCCATCTTCACCCCAGCCTTTACCCAAACCTCGTTCGGTGCCTGTAAAAAATCGCCATGCCAAACCTGCATGCCCTGAGCCCAACCCTGCTTGCCCAAATACTCCACCGACTCTCCGTCAATCTCCAAACACAACAACCGCTCGCCAAATCGTGGGTACAAGTACTTTGTCATCATCCCCATCCCCGGACCAATCTCCACCACGTGTTCCATGTCGTTGTCCACCAAATCCGCAATCCGCTGAGCTATGCCCTCATCGGTCAGAAAATGCTGTCCCAACGCCTTCTTCGCATGCACATCTCCCTTGCCACCCTTGACCACGGCGTCCTCAAACTTGCTCGCCCACTTCCCACCCCGCGGCGTATTCTGCACGTGCTTCCCGGTTTTTCCGCCCTTCTCTATGTGTTTGTCTCTTCTCACTGTTCCCAATACGTTATATAATGTTTGGTCACAGTATCTTTCAAACTCGCCAAATTGTAATTATCACTCGCCTCAGCCACGTCTACCAAACTTCCGTCTTTCTTCATGATGCGAATGCCCCCACCATCGCTCTTATACGCGTCGTTCTTCAATATCCCCACGTACACAAAATAATCCAACACACGCTCATCACTGACCCCGAAAATTGAAGCCGCCTGCGTCCGCATCAACTGCCGCAATCCCTCACTCACCGGCTCCAACTGCACCTTGATTTTTGGCAACTGACGGCGCAATAACCTCCGACTCATCTCCCGCAATATCCCGTCCTCGTGAAATTGCCATTCCTTGATGGCCGACATAATATCTATGTCATCCAACTGAACAAACAAATCCAAATCCTCCTCCGTGAAATCTTCCGGATTCACATCCTTGAACAAAAAATGCATCAATGGATGGTAACTCCCCAGAGCATGTCCCTCCTTGGCCATCTCCCGCGCGCGTTGCAAAATGGCCACCAGCAAGGCATCCGCCGCCAATACCGTTTTGTGCAAATAAACCTGCCAGTACATCAACCGACGGGCCACCAAGAATTTCTCTACACTGTAAATGCCCTTTTCCTCCACCACCAAATCGCCATCCTTCACATTCAACATATGAATGAGTCGCTCCACCCCCACAATCCCCTCGCTGACACCGGTGTAAAAACTATCGCGCATCAAATAATCCAGTCGGTCCATGTCGAGCTGACCAGAAATCAATTGATGCAAAAAGGGCTTCGCCGCATACTCTCCCTTGAAAATGGCAATCGCCATGTCCAACGCCCCGCCAAACTCGGCATTCATGCGCTCCATCAACATCAAGCTGATGCGCTCGTGGTTGACCCCTTGGGCCAACGTATATTCCAAGGTGTGACTGTAGGGACCATGTCCGATATCGTGCATGAGAATCCCCAAAATGA
>JBANFU010000065.1:0-33758 GCA_037975865.1 Bacteroidota bacterium | reverse complement strand
TGTTGTTTTTAAGGCAGGCATTGACCACATTTCGCGTACCGATGACATTGTTTTGCATCAAAGCATCTCTGTCTTTCCGTTCAAATGATACTTTGGCTGCACAGTGAAAAACCACATCCACATCGGTGATGGCCTCGCACAGATCATCGATATCCAACAGGTTTCCGGTGACCCATTGGGGTTGGAATGCATTTGGCAGTTGGTGAAATTGGTGAATGCGGGGAAACAAGCCTTCTGATTGAGCGTTTCTGCGCATGGCAATCACGCGGTATCCTTGTTTGAGGAGCAGGCACGCCAAGTGAGAACCGAGGAAGCCCGTTGCGCCAGTGATAAAAACCGTAGGTTTGTTCATTTTCCAATGCAAAATACCTGAATTCGGAGCGAAGTCTGATAAAAATCTTTTGCGTACGTACCTTTGTGGTATGAAGCACATTGCGATTGTAAACGGACCCAATTTGAATTTGTTGGGTATGCGTGAACCAGAAATATATGGCGGGCAATCGTTCGACGATTACTTTGCGGGTTTACAATTGCGGTGGACGGGTGTTCGATTGTCGGTGTTTCAAAGCAACATCGAAGGCGAAATCATCAACGAGTTGCAACGGTTGGCTTTGGAAGGAGATTGCGACGGAATTGTGTTGAACGCGGCTGCGTATTCGCACACCAGCATTGCTATAGCGGATACGTTGAAAGCGATTTCAACACCGGTGATTTTGGTACATATTTCCAATGTGTTTGCCCGGGAGGCGGAGAGAAAGACTGATTTGATGGTGTCCTCGGCCAGGGGTTTGATTTGCGGGTTGGGACTTACCGGATACGACTTGGCTGTTCGTGCATTGATGTCGTAAAGTCGGTTGTATCTTTGTACTATGGGACTCAGACAAGACAAGTTTAGCAAACAGGTACAGCGCGACTTAAGCGAATTGTTCAACATCAAGAAAAATGATTGGTTGGGCGGTGCGTTTGTTACGATCAGCAATGTGAATGTGAGTCCAGATTTGGGTCACGTGAAGGTGTATTTGTCGTTGTATAACAATCCCAATCGGGCGGCCATCATGGCGCAATTGGACTCGTTGAACAAGGAAATTCGTCACGCCTTGGCACAGCGGTTGCGCAACAGTGTGAAGAAAATGCCGGAGGTTCATTTTTACGAAGACGACACGTTGGAATATGTGTCGAAAATGGAAGATTTATTAAAATCCCTCAACACGCCGAAAGACTAATGGAAGTTCTTTGGGTGCACTCCATCTTCCAAGGGAAGGTTGGATTGTGAGTTGAAAACCCATTGATTGACAAAGTTCTAGGTTGGAGGGCCTATTTTTGTGGGGCATCAATAACGCGGTTTATCAAACTTTCTTTCAATATATCGAGGCGGTATTTCTTTTCGAAGGCAAATCCCACGGTGGTGAATTTGATCACGGGTATTTCTTTGTTGGGGTATTCGATGGGGGCGATGGCGTTGGTGGTTTTGATGAGCGCATTAAATGGGTTTGAGACCAGCATTTTTTCGGCGTACAAGAAAACGGATCCTGATTTACTGATAACGCCCAGAAAGGGTGTGGTGGTGGAATTGGCCGATGGCGGAGCAGAGGCCGGCGGGGGAATCGTGAATGGGTTGAAGAAATTGAAGGGGGTAGCGGTGGTGTCGCGGGTGTTGGTGGGCAAGGCTGTGCTAAAATACGGCGATCAACAAACGGTATGTCAGGTGTGGGGGGTAGACGAAGCCTTCAAAAAGCGAATCACCTTGGATTCTTTGTCGAGTGCTGGGGTAGCGCGATTTGTAGACGAGCGCATTGCGGCGAACCCCAATTTAATTTCGGATATGGCTGTTTTGAGTGAGGGCTTGGTTTACAAGTTGGGAGTTGGAAAGATTGAGCAGCCGATTACGTTGATGGTGATAAACAAGGATGCGGGGATTCATGATTTGGATGCGTTTGGGATGGAGGAGTTTATCCCTTCGGCGATTGTTTCTTTACCGGAAGATCAGAACACGCAAACGGTGATGATTGGGTTGAAGCAGGCGCAGCGAATTTTTGGTGCTTCAGAACAAGGCGTTACGCAGTTGGAGTTGCGTTTGGATGAATCCATTCGGGGGAATGCGGGGAAAGTGGCCGACGTAAAAAGGGAAGTTGAGCGATGGATGTCGGGTCGGGCAAAGGTAGATTGGGTGGTAAAAAACCAACAGGAGCAGCACCCATTGATGTACAAGATGTTCAACACGGAGAAGTGGATTTCGTTTGCTATTTTGTCGTTCGTGTTGTTGTTGATCTCCTTCAATTTGGTTGGGGCATTGACATTGTTGGTGATAGATAAGCGAAAGGATTTTGTTTTGTTTCGCAATTTGGGGATGGAGCAGCGCTCCATTTCTTGGGTGGTTTTTTGGGAGGGCGTTTGGGTGAGTGTCTGGGGCACGGTGGTTGGGTTGTTGTTGGGTGTGGGTTTGGTGGTGTTGCAGATCAATACGCATTGGGTGAGCACGCAGGGCACATTTTCTATTCCTTATCCCGTGGAGTTACGGATGAGTGATTTGTTTTTAATTTTGTTGTTGAATAGTGTTTTGGGGGTGCTGAGTGCTGTTTTTCCGGCCTATCGTGCGGGAAAGATGAGCGGAGAGCGCCTGGTAGGAACCAATTAATTTGAAACTAAGGTGAAATATTTGATTGTTGGATTGGGGAACATCGGCGAGGAGTACGACGGTACGCGCCACAACATTGGATTTGAGGTGGTAGAATCGCTGGGAAAGAAGCTAGGGGGAGAATGGAAGTCGGTGAAGCACGGAAGTCTTTGCGAGGTATCGCACAAGGGAAGAAAGTTGTTGTTGTTGAAGCCCAATACGTACATGAATTTGAGCGGAAAGGCGGTGTCTTATTGGATGCAAGTGGAGAAAATCAAGTTGGAGAATGTGGTCATCATCACAGACGATTTGGCGTTACCGGTGGCCAAGCTGCGATTGAAATCGAAGGGGAGCGATGGTGGTCATAACGGTTTGAAAAGTGTGCAGGCTAGTTTGAGCACAACCAATTACGCACGACTGCGATTTGGGATAGGCAGTGATTTTTCGCAAGGCCGACAGGTGGATTTTGTGTTGGGCAAGTTTTCGGCAGAGGAGCGTGAGGCCATTGATGAGGCCATTGTTCGTGCGGTAGAGGGCACCTTGCAATATTGTACCTTGGGGGCGGGATTCGCCATGAATTACACCAATACATAAGCCATGAAAATACATACGATATTGAGTCCGCAATTGTTTTCCTTGTTTGAAAAAGAGGTGGAGGGAAAGCAGGTGTTGATCATTGACATTTTGCGGGCGACCACCAGCATGGTGGTGATGTTGGAGAATGGGGCAAAATCGGTGAGGCCGGTGGCGGGGGTGGATGAGGCCATGCGTTTGAAAGAGGCCAATCCGTTGTGGTTGATTGCGGGTGAGAGAAACGGTTACAAGGTGGAGGGTTTTGAATTTGGCAATTCTCCGCAAGAGTTTACATCGGACAGGGTGAAGGGGGAGACGTTGGTGATCACAACAACCAATGGAACACAGGCTTTGTCGCTGAGTTTGGCGGCCTCCGAAATTTGGGTGGGTGGTTTTTTGAATATGGCGGCGCTGGTGGAGTCCATTTTCGCTACCGGAAAGGATGTTTTTTTGTTTTGTGCGGGTTGGAAGGGCCACGTGAATTTGGAGGATACGTTGTTTGCGGGGGCGGTGGCGCGTCAGTTGGTGGATCGCGGATGGGCGGTTGCGGATGATGCCAGTAGGGCCGCCATGAGTTTGTGGGCTTCGGCTGAGGGTGATTTACACGGCTTTTTGTCTGAGGCAAGTCACGTGCAGCGTTTTCAGTCGATGCATGCGGAATCGGACTTGGATGTTTGTTTAAAATGCAACACATCCAACAAGGCGGTGCGGTATGAAAATGGGGTGTTGGTGGCCATACCGAGTTGAATTAGTATTTTTGCTACAGAAACCATGGGTAATAAACTGAATAGACCTGTACGTGTACTCATCGCCAAGGTGGGTTTGGACGGTCACGACCGCGGTGCTAAGGTCATCGCTACGGCTTTGCGTGATGCGGGGATGGAGGTCATTTATACGGGTCTGAGACAGACCCCGGAAATGGTGGTGCAAACGGCGTTGCAGGAGGATGTTGACGCCATCGGCGTGAGTATATTGTCGGGCGCACACAACACGGTATTTCCCAGAATATTGGCTTTGATGAAGGAGAAGGGGATGGATGATGTATTGCTGACAGGCGGTGGCATTATTCCTGACGGGGATGTTGAGTCGTTGAATCAGATAGGCGTGGCTCAGTTATTTCCTCCGGGAACGAGCACGGGAGATATCGCATCGTACATAGAAAACTGGGTAGAAACCCATCGTGCATAAGACCACAACATGGCATATAACAATATTTTAACAGCATTAGAGGACAATATCTTGGTGATTTCAATCAACCGGGAGAGCAAGTTGAACGCGTTAACCATTGAGACGTTGAAGGAGATTAAGGAGGCGGTGGATGAGGCGCAGGCGAACGACGAGGTACATGGAATGATTTTGACTGGGATGGGTGATAAGGCTTTTGCGGCGGGTGCAGACATTTCGGAGTTTGCTCATTTTAACACGGAGCAGGCCACGCGGATGAGTGCAGATGGTCATGACGTGATGAATTCCATAGAGAATGGCAACAAGATTGTGATTGCGGCGGTGAATGGTTTTGCTTTGGGCGGTGGCTGCGAGTTGGCGATGGCTTGTCATTTGCGTGTGGCGAGTACCAATGCGAAATTTGGTCAGCCCGAAGTCAATTTGGGAGTACCTCCTGGATATGGCGGTACGCAGCGATTGGTGCAATTGATTGGCAAGGGCAAAGCGATGGAGTTGTTGTTAACGGGCGATGCCATTGATGCCCAAACGGCGTTAACCTATGGATTGGCGAATCGCGTGGTTGAGCAATCGGAGTTGATGAACGAGGCCAAGGCGATGTTGAAGAAAATTTGCGGTAAAAGTCCGAGTGCGGTAAACAAGGTCATCAAGTGCGTGAACGATTATTTCCGTCCCAATGTAAACGGAATGCAGCGTGAGATTTATGAATTTGGTGAAGCATTTGAGACGGCGGATTTTAAGGAGGGTACGGACGCGTTTTTAAACAAAAGAAAGCCCAACTTTCGGGCATAAATGATAAATTTGACCTATGCGTAAACTTTGGATGTTGATTTTACCGGTGGCGGCTTTGATGAATGCCTGCGGTTCTGGATCATTTGACACGGATGACATCGAGGAGAACACGGCTACGGCGGAATCTCCGAAGAATGTCCACAAGGGCCCTTGGGGAGATGTGGTATTCAAGGACACGGTGTTCATGTTTGGTGATGTAAAAGATGGGGAGAGTGTGCAGCATACCTATTCCTTCAAAAACACGGGTGAGGCGCCCATCAGCATAGCCAATGTGGTTGCGCAGTGTGGATGTACTACCCCGGAATACACGCATGAGGTTGTTGCCCCGGGTGAAACCGGCAAGGTGACGGCTACGTTCAACAGTTCTAATCGTGGCGGCCCAGGGGGTATTTTGAATGAGAAGAGCATTACAGTGACGTTTGAAAACAGCAAAACAGCTGAGGTGGTATTGAAATTTAAGGCCAACGTGATTGCTCCAGAAGGCAGTGTGTCTGAGGAGGAAATGATGGGTGGCGATGAACACGGACATTAAAAGAAGATTATGATATTATTACAAGGACAACCAGGCGCTGGCGGCGGATCACAAATGGTGATGATGGTGCTCATCATGGGCGTATTTTTCGTTTTCATGATTTGGCCACAGATGCGCAAGCAAAAAAAGGCGAAGGCCTATATGGAATCGTTGGTGAAGGGCGACAAGATTGTGACTACCGGTGGTATTCATGGCAAGATCACTTCGGTAACCGAGGGTCATTTTGTGATCGAAATGGAGGAGGGAAAGGCCAAGATTGAAAAATCGGCGGTGAGTATGGAGTTGACGCAGGCGGCGTATCCTCAGGCAGCATCTTAAGGTTTATTGGCTTTGCTGTCGGTCGGGGTCACTGGTAACATTGGCAGCGGTAAGAGCACCGTTTGTACAATTTTTCGCTGGTTGGGTGTACCAGTATACGAGGCAGACGCGGCGGTAAAATCACTGTACAATTCCCACGAGGGTTTGAAGCAGGGCTTGATGGCACTGTTTGGGGAGGGGGTATATACGACATCGGGCGTGTTTGATGCGTCCGTGGTGCGCGCGAAAGTTTTCGAAAATGCTGAATTGATGGAGCAATTGAATGCGCTTGTACATCCTATTGTATTTGAAGATTTTGAGGTGTGGAAGCGCGAAAGGCAGCGGGAAGGTCACTTGTACGTAATCAAGGAGGCGGCGATATTGTTTGAATCGGGTGCGGATGCAACGGTGGACAAGGTGGTGGGGGTGTTGGCTTCATTGGAAATTCGCGCACATCGGGTGAAGGAGCGAGACGGTTTGGATGAGGGGGCTTTTATGCGCAGGGTACAGGCGCAGTGGCCACAAGAAAAGTGGAGGGAGCGTTGTGATTTTTTGATTTACAACGATGGCAGTGCTTCGCTCATTGAGCAGGTGTTGGCAACACATCAGCAATTGCAGCTGATGGCGAAATAGGAAGTTTATTTGTCGCGCAGACCGCGTCCACTTTTGGAGATCATGCCTTGATCTTCCATCACGATGCGAAGTTTGTCGAGCACGCCATTGACGAAGCGCGAGCTATTGGGGGTGCTGTAATTTTTGGTAATTTCGAGGTACTCGTTGATGGTCACTTTCACCGGAATGGTTGGACAATGCAGAAACTCTGTGAGGGTGAGTTTGATGATGAGTAGGTCCATGACGGCGATGCGCGAAGGGTCCCAGTTGTCGGAGATTTCCGAAACTTGTGCTTCGTAGGCAAGGCTATTTTTTGCGGTGGTGATGAACAGTTGTTGGGCCAGTTCTACTTCTTCGGAGTTGGGGGCGGGTGAGCTGGCCACGGGCACTACACCATTGGACAGGGCGCCTTGAATGGTTTTTTCTATTTCGCGCGTGGTGTATAGTTCGTCATCGCTCCAACCGGGGTAGTAATCGTTGAGGGTATCGAAGAAGGATTCTTTGGTTTCGAATAGGTTGGCAAAGAAGGCCTCCAGGAAGGCTTGTTGTTGTTCAAAGGTGGGTTGTTCAAAGAAGTCGATATCGGTAACGAAGTCCCACTCTTGCATCCATTGGTAGAAGGTATCAAATTGGGCGGAGAGGTTGGCCCAGTCGAAGGCAAAGGATTTGCGTTGGCTATCGGTGACGGCGCGATGCAGGTATTTGATGAGGGGCATGCGATCGAGCAGTCCGAGTCGACGAATTTTTGTCTGGTCGGGGTAGAACTTGGCTTTTTCGAGGGCTTGTTCTTCGAGCAGATACTGGGAAAGTTGGTAGGGGAAATCCAGCAAAAACAGATAGAAATCGTGGCTTTGTTGAATGGATTCTATGAGATGAGCGAGGGTATCATCGAAGTAGGTCTTTTGCTTGGGTGTAAGGGTTGGCCATTGGAAGTCGGACATGGACTCTCCTTGTTGAAAGGAGTATAGCGACTGAAGGGCTTTGATGCGAACGAGTCTTCGAGATATCATAGAACGAGGGTGCAAAGATACGAAAATCCCCAGATTATTTCCACAAAATCCTGAACCAAACCCAATGGGAAGTGTTAATTTTGCAGCGCATATGGCAAAGATTACCTTTCAGTTTGAAGAAAAAAACCGCAACGATGTTACGGTTGAGATTTTTGAGGGCGAGTCGATTTTGGAGGTGGCATTGGACAACGACATACATTTGAATCACAACTGTGGTGGGGTGTGTGGGTGTTCTACCTGTCACGTTTACGTGGAGCGCGGGGAGGATTTGTTGCCCGACATGAGTGATCGCGAGGAGGAGTATGTAGACCGGGCTCGCAATCCAAAGTACAACAGCAGGTTGGCTTGTCAGTGCAAGTTATCGGAAGAGGGTGATTTGTTGGTAACGATTCCGGATCAGAGTGGTATAATAGGACATTAATAGAAAGGCATGGAAATGTACGAACCCCCGATACAGTGGTCTGATTACGAGGACATTGCGATGAAATTATACGAGCGATTTGGCGATGATTTCAGCGAGGCAAAAATTTACCGAATTCGGTTTACGGAATTGTTGGAGTGGGTGTTGGAGATACCCAATTTTGCTGGCCAGCGAGAGGAGAGCAACGAAGGGCATTTGGAGATGATTCAGGCCCAATGGGTGTATGAATGGAGGGATAATCAGTAAAAGCAGTAATTTTGCATTGAATTATATCAAAAGACGATGATGAATTTCGAATTGACAGAAGAGCATTTGGCGGTGCAGCAGGCGGCACGCGATTTTGCACAAACCGAGTTGTTGCCCGGCGTGATCGAGCGTGATAACGAGCAGAAGTTTCCAGCGGAGCAGATCAAAAAGATGGGTGAGTTGGGATTCATGGGTATGATGGTAGACCCCAAGTATGGTGGGGGTGGAATGGACACCATTTCTTACGTATTGGCGATGGAGGAGATTTCAAAGATTGATGCATCGGCCAGTGTTTGTATGAGTGTAAACAACTCTTTGGTTTGTTGGGGATTGGAGGCGTACGGAACCGAGGAGCAGAAGATGAAATATTTGGTAGAGTTGGCGAGTGGTCAGAAGATTGGGGCGTTTTTGTTGAGCGAACCTGAGGCAGGTAGCGATGCAACGAGTCAGCGCACTACGGCGATCGACATGGGCGACCATTATGTGTTGAACGGTACCAAGAACTGGATTACTAACGGTAATTCGGCGAGCTATTATTTGGTTATCGCACAGACGGATGTTGAGAAGAAGCACAAGGGTATCAATGTGTTTATCGTTGAGAAGGCTTGGGATGGTGTAACGGTGGGTAAGAAAGAGGACAAGTTGGGTATTCGCGGTAGTGATACGCACAGCATTATGTTCCAGGACGTGAAGGTGCCCAAGGCGAATCGCATTGGCGAGGACGGTTTCGGATTCAAGTTTGCGATGAAGGTATTGAGTGGTGGAAGAATTGGTATTGCTGCGCAGGCTTTGGGTATTGCGAGCGGTGCTTATGAGTTTTCATTGAAGTATTCCAAGGAGCGCAAGGCGTTTGGTACGGAGATCATGAATCACCAGGCGATTGCATTCAAGTTGGCGGATATGGCTACTGAGATTGAGGCGGCGAGATTGTTGTGTTTGAAGGCGGCTTGGTTGAAGGATCAGCATCAAAACTACGACCGTGCAAGTTCTATGGCGAAGTTGTTTGCCTCAGAGGTTGCGATGAAGACGGCGGTTGAGGCGGTACAGATTCACGGTGGTTATGGCTATGTGAAGGAGTATCATGTGGAGCGTTTGATGCGCGATGCGAAAATCACCCAAATTTATGAAGGCACAAGTGAGGTACAGCGCGTGGTTATTTCTCGCGATATCTTGAAATAAATTCTTCTAATAGATTAGAAAAAAAAGGCGCCCTTGGGCGCCTTTTTTTTGGTTGCAGGAGGCGCATGGGTGGAAATCGGGTGGGTATCTGATCGTTCATTCATGGAATGAGGGCATTCACCAAATCGTGTTTGTGTATAAGATTTTAAATCAATTCACTGAAAATTCGTCGTTAAATATTGATTATTTACATAATCTTAACTATCGTTGTTTGTTAAACCAATTTAAATAGCCTATGAAATTTAAAGAATTACTCAAGCCTTTGGCGGCGGCAGTGGTCTTGACATCTTCTGTAGCGGCAGTCAATGCGCAAACAGCGGGGTCTTCCACAGACACCGGCAGGGTAGAAGAGGTGGTGGTAACCGCCTTGGGTATCAAGAAGCAACAGCGCGCATTGGGTTACGCAGTTCAATCCGTTAAAGGAAAAGAACTTGTGGGATCCGGTGAGCAGAACGTTGTTCAAGCGTTGAGTTCAAAAGTAGCAGGTGCTTTGGTGACTAGTTCATCAGGAACGCCGGGTGCTAGTTCAAGAATCTTGTTGCGTGGTGCGGCTACGTTTACCGGTAACAACCAACCCTTGTTTGTGGTGGATGGTGTACCTATCGACAACAGCACAGATCAAACCACAGCAGGAGATTATCCTTTCAACTCCAATTTGCAAGGGGTAAACAACTCAAACCGTGCGGTGGACATCAACCCTGATGACATTGAAAACATCACGGTATTGAAAGGTCCAGCTGCGGCGTCTTTGTATGGTGTTCGTGGTGCCAACGGTGCCATCATCATCACCACCAAGCGCGGTCAGAAGGGCGGTAAGCGTTTCAGTGCTGAATTCTCGAGCACCATGGATTGGTCTAAAGTGAACAAGTTGCCAGAAAAGCAGTTCACTTATGGCCAAGGACTTGGTGGGGGTGGACAGAAAATCGACTCGGCTGGAGTAAGAAAGAATTTCACCGGTACAATACCTGTAGGTTGGACTTTGGTGGATGCGGGTTCATCTGCAACCACACCCAACTCATGGGGACCTAAAATCGCCGAAGGAAAATCGTTTGATAATGCTGGAAACTTCTTCAAAACAGCGATGTCGATGACCAACAACTTGGGAATCACCGTGAATGGAGACAACACCAGTGCCCGTTTCTCTGTGGGTAACACACAGCAGGATGGTATCGTACCGAACACATCGTTTAAGCGTACAACCATTCGTGTAAACACCGACAGTCGTGTCACTGATAAGTTGAGCGTAGGAAGCAGTGTAAACTTGATCAATTCAGGGGGTACACGTGCTCAAAACGGTTCTAACTTGTCGGGCGTTATGTTGGGCTTGATGCGCGCTCCTGCTGATTTCAATTTGGCAGGTGGTGCAGGTGCCGATGGCTATACTAACGCCGATGGTACACAGTATCAGTTTTTCCCCATTTATGATAACCCTTATTGGACTGTATACCGCAACCCCTTTACGGATGATGTAAACCGCATCATTGGTAACGTGAATGCGCAGTACAAAGCCAATGATTGGTTGTCTATCAACTATCGTGTAGGTACTGACCAATACACAGACAGCCGTCAGCAAATTTTTGCGGTTGGTTCTTGGCAGCCTGATAACTCTCCCGGGGGAGAAATTTCACAAAACGTGTTGCGTTACAAAGAAATTTACAGCGACTTGGTATTGAACGCCAATCGCAAGGTAAATGAAGATTTGAGTGTAAACATGACTTTGGGTAACAACTTGAACACCCGTACTTCTAGCGATCAGTACTTGCGCGGTCGTGATTTGGCGGTACCTAATTTCTACAACTTGAGCAATGCTTCTAATTTGTATGCGTCTCAAGGGTATGGTACTACCAAGAACGCAGCGATTTTCGGAGGTGCTGAATTCTCTTACAAGAATTTCTTGTACGTGAATGCCAGCGGTCGTAACGAGTGGGCTTCTACTTTCGGTAACAAGAAGAGCAGCTTCTTCTATCCTTCTGTGAGTGGTTCGGTTGTTTTCTCTGAGTTGATGGATAAAGGCGGTTTGATTTCCTTTGGTAAGATGCGTGTGGCTTATGCTCAGGCGGGTATCAACCCTCCAGCTTACGCTACTCGTACTTATTATGGTCAGCCATTGTTCACCGATGGTTTCACCGGTGGATTGGGTTTCCCTTACTTGGGTCAGAACGGTTTCGGTCAGGGCAACGGCTTGGGTAACCAAGGGTTGATGCCTGAGCGCAGAACCAGCAAAGAGATTGGTTTCGACGTGCGTATGTTCGACAGTCGTTTGACCATCGATTTGACATTGTACGAGCAGAAGTCTACTGATTTGTTGGTGAGCATGCCATTGGCGGCTTCATCTGGATATGGTAGTGTTCGTCAGAACTCTGGATCTATGACCAACAAGGGTATTGAATTGATGTTGGGTGTAACTGCCATCAAGAACAAGAACTTGACTTGGGAAATTGCTGGAAACTTCGGTTTGAACAGAAACGAAGTATTGTCATTGGCTCCTGGTGTTGATGAGATTAACATCGAATCTGCTTTCTCTAGCATTGGATCTTACGCCATTGTAGGACAGTCTTACGGTGCGATGTACGGTTCACGTATTTTGCGTCACTCAGATGGTTCTATGATTATTGGTGCTAACGGTTTGCCTGTATTGAACAACACCCGTGGTAACATCGGTAATCCTTATCCTGATTGGATCGGGTCATTGCGTAACACGTTGAACGTAAAAGGTTTGAACATCACAGCGTTGATCGACGTTCGCAAGGGCGGAGACATCTGGTGTGGTACTTACGCTCGTATGTCGCAGTATGGTATCACCGATCCTTCAGAAGATCGTTCAAAAACTTACGTTGTTGAGGGTAAGCGTATCACTGCCGGAACTCCCAAATACGATGCTAAAACAGGTTTGATTACCAACGAAAGCGAGTTGACTTTTGAAGACAACACCAAGCAAATCAGTGCGTACAACTACTATCGTTCTTATTTGGGCGATGGTCCAGGAAGCTCTGCTGAAATGGCGGTTTACGATGGATCATGGGTACGTTTGCGCGAATTGGGTGTAAGCTACAGAATCAACTTGAAGGGCAACAAAAACTTGAGTTATGTTGACTTGGGTGTTGTTGGTCGCAACTTGTGGTTGAGCACCAAATATCCTGGTGTAGATCCTGAGACTAGCTTGACAGGTGCAAGTTCAAACATTGGTGGTTTCGACTACTTTAACAACCCTGGTTTGAAGTCGTTTATGTTTAACATCAAATTGGGAATCTAATTCTTAGGAAAGGATAAAAAGATGAAAAAATTATTTGCAATCATATTAGGAACAGCGGTTTTGTTCACTTCATGTAAGAAGTGGGTATCTGGGCATGAAGTATCGCCCAACTCACCCAGCGAAGCGAACCCCGCGTTATTGAACAGTGCATGTCAGTTGGCGATTTTTGCCACCTACGGCGGTTCATTGTCGAGAACTACCAGCATGTGGGTACAACACAGTGAGGGAGTTTCTAACCAATCGTTGGATCAGGGTGCCTACATCATTGATGAAGGTGACGTTGAGAACGAGTGGGGTGTAATCTACCAAGGTGGTTTGAAGAACATGCGTTTGTTGGAAAAAACAGCCGGTGATGGAAATCCAGCGTATCAAGGTATGGCGAAGGTCATGACGGCGATGATGTTGGGTGTAGCTACCGACATGTGGGGTGATATTCCCTGGACTGAAGCGTTGGATGGGGAAGCTGGTAATTACAGCGCCAAGTACGATTCACAGGAGAGTATCATTGCTGCGATTCAAACCATGTTGGATGACGCTGTTGTATTGTTGGATAAGCCCGACAATGCATTGACTCCAGGTTCTGACGATTTCATTTACGGTGGTGACGCTGGTAAGTGGAAGGCGTTGGCTTATGCGATTAAGGCGCGTTATGCGATGCGTATCAGCAACCGCGATGCCAACTGGCACACCAAGGCGTTGGATTACGTATCCAAGGCTAAGGCAGCTGGTTTCACCAGTTCTGCTGCTGATGCCAACTGTGTATTTGGTACCAATGCTAACGAGTACAATCAGTGGTATGCTTTCACCCAGGTGGAGCGTTCTGGTTATATGTTGGCTGGTGCGAAATTGGTTGATATCATGAATAGCATCAACGATCCTCGCATTGGATTCTACTTTACCACAAACGACAGCGGTCAGTACAAAGGGGCTGCGTTGGGAAGTCAGTCTGTTAAGAACATCAGTGATTTCGGTTCTTATTTTGCTTCTCAAACCAGTGTTACGCCTTTGGCTACTTACGTGGAGTTGTTGTTCATTGAGGCAGAGGCTCAGTTTGCTGCTGGTAACAAGGCAGCGGCGGCTACAGCTCACAACGACGCGATCAAGGCGCACGTTGAGTTGGTTACTGGAAGTCCTGCACCTGCAGCTTATGTAACATCTCAGGCCAGTGAAACGGCTGGATCAATCACTTTGGATAAGATTTTGACACACAAGTATGTGTCGGGCTTCTCTATGATTGAGCCTTACAACGATTGGCGCAGAACGGGGGTACCTTCATTGAGTCCTTCTCCATTGGCGTTGATCACGGGTATTGCCCGCAGATATCCTTATTCTTTGGACGAGCGTTTGTACAACACCAAGTTCCCAGGAGCGATTGGTGTGAACGACTTGGCTGACAAGAAGGTTTGGTGGGACAGTAAGTAATTATTATTGGGTGTAATTTTAAGATTGCACCGAATGGTTGAAACGAGGAGGGCGGCCGCAGGCCGCCCTCCTCGTATTTTAAGGGTATGGGATGTTGGTTAGCGCGGCGTGAGCCGCGCGTACTGGGTTAAGTGGGTGCTATCCGTTTATAATCGCGTATAAACGGAAATGGTCGATTCGTGAGCATGATGCGATGCAAATTGCATACATGGAAAATCAAAATTATTCAGACCGCGCTTGGGAGCTGGGCTTTCATACGCTGGAAATGGTGAATCGCATGAACCGGGCAGATTTTGTGTCGTTGGGACAAGAAATGATGAAAACAGCCAAACAGGTGAGTGCCGATGGTGGGGTAAACACGCGGGCGGAGATGTATGATGCCTATCATCGTTGTTTGCGTTTGATGAGTTATTTGCAGGCGGTGGAGGAGATGGGCATCATCTCAGCGGCGGAATATAGGGACTTTGAGATACAGATTTTGGCATTGACGAATCAGTTACAGGGCATGTTCAAAAATGCCCAATGTTAACTTTGTGTTAAATATGGATTAAGGGAAATTTTGTGTTTGGGCTGATGGTAAATTTGTTGCGATAAATTTATAATCATGGCATTAAACAACATCCTCAGCGTTTTTTTACCTAAAGACAAGGTATTCTACAGCTTGTTTGAACAGACAGCGACCAACATCACCGAGATGGGCGTTTTGTTGCACCAATTTGTTTTCGAGACGGATCCAAACAACCGTTTGACCATTAGCAAGCAAATTGAAGATTTCGAGCACAAGAATGATGAGTTGACACACAAGATTTTCACTGAATTGGGAAAAAACTTCATCACGCCATTTGATCGTGAGGACATTCACTATTTGGCAACGGCCATGGATGATGTGGCAGATTACATTCACGCATCGTGCAAGAAAATGCAATTCCACGGGGTAAATCCTCACGAACAGGGAATTCAGAGCTTGGCTGAGATCATCATGCAGAGTGCGGCAGAGGTTGGCAAGGCGGTAATGCAATTGCGCGAATTGAAGCGTCCAGAGAAAATCATGGAGAGCTTGGTGAGAATCAACAGTTTTGAGAATCATGCCGACAACGTATTTGACATGAGCATCAAGAATTTGTTTGAGGTAGAGAATGATTTCAAAGAGTTGATTCGCAAAAGAGAGGTTTATACAATCATGGAAGTGGCCACTGACAAGTGTGAGGATGTGGGGAATGTGATTGAAACCATCATTGTAAAATACGCTTAATACTTATCGACGAACGATTATGTCTACGTTGGTAATAGTCATTATAGTGTTGGCTTTGGTGTTTGACTACATCAATGGCTTTCACGATGCGGCGAACTCCATTGCCACGGTGGTTAGCACCAAGGTGCTTACGCCCTTGCAGGCGGTGTTATGGGCTGCGGTGTTCAATTTTGTGGCATTTTTCATATTCAAGGATCACGCAGTAGCCAACACCATTTCCAAGACGGTGATTGATAATTATATCACATTGCCGGTGATTTTGGCGGGTTTGATTGCGGCGATTTTTTGGAATTTGTTGACTTGGTGGTATGGGATTCCGAGTTCCTCGAGTCACACATTGATTGGTGGGTTTGCGGGTGCCGCTTTGGCCCATGCTTTTTACACCAAGGGCTGGGTTCCTTTTGGCGATGTGGTTGAATTCGACAAAATTTCGAAAACGGTCTATTTCATATTGTTGGCTCCGTTGATTGGTATGCTGATTTCAATTTTCATCACATTGGTCACGATCAAACGCAACATTTACGGGAAAATGGCCTTGATACTGATTTCTTCGGCTGCTTTGGGGTTGATGTTTAATTCGTTCCGACATACAAAGTTGGAGGAGAACTTGGCCAAATTCTACAAGGTAGACAAGTACAAGAAGGAATTGGCGAAGAAACCAGAAGACGAAACAGTTCAAAAGAAATTTGAAAAAGCCACGGCCAACTATGAGGTTTCCAAGGGAATGCTTGCTGATTACGACGACAAAGGGGGTAAATACGTAGCGGCTGAGATTGGAAAAGCGGTTTCATTGGATTATTTGATTGAGGGCAAGTTGAAAGATTTGGTTTCCAAAAAAATCAAGTTAGAAATGGCCAAGAAGGCGGCATTCTATGATGATTCGAAGAAGGCCATCGTGGAGGAGAAGGAAGCCATTTTGGACGAATGCAAACCGTATTTCAAAAATTACTCAGTTGTAGGTGCCGATTCAACGGCCCATGCGGTTGCCTTGATTTTGGGTGTGACCGAAATTGGTGATTATGACAAATTTGTCAAAGGATTTAATATCAATATAGAAAAGGATTTGGCCAAGGAATTGGATCGTGCCGATAACCGATTCTTGTTGATGTGTATTTATGCGGTCATCTTGATTTTCATTTTGAGCTACATCTACTGTGAGGTGGTGAAGACGCCAACAGCCAATCGTATGGCCAACATGTTCAAAAAGCTTCAATTGCTGTCGAGCGCGGCCTTCAGCGTAGGTCACGGTGGTAACGATGCTCAAAAGGTAATGGGTATCATTGGAGCCGCGTTGATTGCAGGCGGACAGATTTCTGATTTCAAAGAATTGCCGAATTGGGTACCCTTGGCTTGTTATGCCGCCATTGGTTTGGGTACGTTGAGCGGGGGTTGGAAAATCATCAAGACGATGGGTACGAAAATCACCAAGGTAACGCCATTGGAAGGGGTTGCTGCGGAGACTTCGGGTGCTATGACTTTGTTCATGACGGAGCAGATGGGTATTCCAGTGAGTACAACACACACAATTACCGGTGCCATTATTGGTGTTGGAGCTACAAAGCGATTGAGTGCGGTTCGCTGGGGTGTTACGCGTAACTTGTTGGTAGCCTGGGTTATAACCATTCCTGTAAGTGCATTGGTAGCGGGATTGAGCTACTTGATTTTGGGATGGTGTGGTGTGAATTAATCCACTGATATCATTGTTAGGGGCCCCCGGCGAAGCCGGGGGCCTTTTTGTTTATAATACTCGGCAGCGAAGGCAACACACATCTCCGTGTTGGGTGCGGCAAATTCTTAGGGCCCAAGATGATCTCAAACCATCATAGGGATTCGTAAAAAGTAATTTACACACGCAAATTCATTTGTAATCGCCTTGATTGAATCTGTACCTTTGAATGAAATGTCTACCCCTGAGCAAAATCGCCAGCCCCAAATTCACCCTACAGCCGTTGTGGACGAGGGTGCTGTCATTGGGCAGGGCACCAAGATCTGGCATTTTTGTCACATCTCTGCCAAATCGGTGTTGGGCGATGAGTGTCAGCTCGGGCAAAACGTATTTATCGACAACGATGTGGTTGTTGGGAACGGGGTAAAGATTCAAAACAATGTTTCATTGTACAAGGGTGTGATGGTGGCGGATCAGTGCTTTATTGGTCCGAGTGCCGTGTTTACTAACGTCATCAATCCCCGCGCCGCTGTGGTGCGAAAAAGCGAATTCAAGCCCACCCAATTGGAAAAAGGGGTGAGTGTTGGCGCCAATGCTACCATTGTTTGTGGTGTAACCTTGGGTGCTTTTGCATTTGTTGGGGCGGGCGCTGTGGTAACGGAGGATGTGAAACCCTATGCGCTGGTTGTGGGCGTTCCTGCCAAGCAGGTGGGGTGGATGAGCGCATTTGGAGAATCGCTGCAGTTTGATGAACAAGGAATGGCCACTTGCTCAGGTTCGGGGCAACAATATCAGCTGATAGACGGACAAGTGAAAGTAGTATCATAATCATGGGAAAACGGAATATTTTGGTCACTGGAGGTTTGGGGTTTATTGGATCTCACACGGTGTTGTGTTTGGATGCAGCGGGGTATAATCCCATCATCATCGACAACCTGCATAATTCGCGCATAGAGGTGTTGGATGCGTTGGAATCGTTGTTGGGATACCGACCAACCTATGTTCAGGGCGATGTTAATGATGCCGCGTTATTGAACGGTTTATTTGTATCGCATCAGCCGGAGGCGGTAATTCATTTTGCAGCGCACAAAGCGGTGGGTGAAAGCGTAGAAAATCCATTGATGTATTATCATAACAACGTGGTTGGTCTGATTACTTTGTTGGATGCGATGAAATCAAACGGTTGTCATAAAATGGTCTTTAGCAGCAGTTGTACGGTGTATGGTGAACCGGAATCGGTACCCGTAAAGGAGAGCACACCCACGCGTCCTGCGGCCAGTCCGTACGGCGCCACCAAACAAATGGCCGAGGTGATTCTCAAAGACAATACGTGGTGTGAGGTTCAGTGTCTGCGCTATTTTAATCCAGTTGGAGCTCATCCCACAGCTAAAATTGGCGAGTTGCCTTTGGGCGTTCCCAACAACCTCATTCCCTATCTCACGCAAACGGTGGCTGGAATACGCGAGCAATTGACCGTGTATGGCAGTGATTACCCCACGGCGGATGGTACTTGCATTCGCGATTATATTCATGTGATGGATCTGGCCGAGGCCCACGTGGCGGCCATTGATCGGTTGTTTTTATCCAATAAGTCGGCAGAAACTTTGTTGGGTGACCCTTCAACCGATGTCTTCGAGGTATTCAACATAGGCACTGGCGTAGGATATTCTGTTTTGGAAGTGATTCAGGCATTTGAAAATGCCACCGGCAAAAAGGTGAACTATACCTTGGGCAACCGTAGACCAGGTGATGTGGTGGCTGTTTGGGCCGACACTGAAAAAGTTAATCAAGTATTGGGTTGGTCTGCCAAACGCGATTTGACCACCATGATGAAGGATGCTTGGCACTGGCAGGAGAACTGCTAAGCGGAGCCAAAGTGTCGATCCAGATTTCTGTATTGAATCGCCTCGGCGATGTGCGATTTGTGAATCTGTTCCTCTCCTTCTATGTCGGCAATGGTGCGGGCAATTTTCAGTAATTTATGGTAGGCGCGGGCACTCAAGTTTAGCCTGTCCATGGCAGTTTTGAGCAATGCGGAAGACGAAGAATCCATGCTACAAAGTTGTTGTACCCATTTTCCTGAGAGTTGACTATTGGAGAAGGTACCCTTGAGCCCATGTTGCTGAAACCGCGCCAATTGTATCTCTCGGGCTTGAATGATTTTTTGTCGCACCGCCCGATCCGCCGCCCCAAAATCAACCGACTCCTGGATTGTTAGGTCCTCAAATTGCAAGGGCGATATGGGTATGTGAATGTCGATTCGATCAAGCAGAGGCCCACTGACCTTGGCGAGGTATTTGGCGATGTTGCTGGCCGAACATTGGCAATCAATTTTCGGGTGATTGTAGTAACCACAGGGGCAGGGGTTCATGCTGGCAATGAGCATGAAATTGGCGGGGAAAGTGACACGATGTCGGGACCGAGAGATGTGTACTTGTTTTTCTTCGAGTGGTTGTCGGAGCGATTCCAAGGTATTTCTATGAAATTCGGGGAGTTCATCAAGAAACAGCACCCCGTTGTGCGACAGCGAGATTTCTCCTGGTTGCAGAGGGTTGCCGCCACCGACCATCGCTACGTGGGAGAGGGAGTGGTGGGGACTTCTAACCACGCGTTGGGTGATGATGCCATCCTGTCCCGACTGTTTGGTAAAAGCGCCTGCGATGGAGTGGATTTGGGTGGTTTCCAAGCATTCTGTGAGGGTCATTGGGGGTAAAATGGATTGAAGGCTGTTGGCCAGCAATGTTTTACCGGCACCTGGCGGTCCAATCATGATCGCATTGTGTCCGCCTGCACAGGCAATTTGCAGGGCTCTTTTGGCAAAGTGTTGTCCTTTAATCTCTGAGAACGAGGCGTGTGTTGTGGTTTGGGGCGGTTGCGATTGTCGTTCCCACGGGGCAATGGGGGACTGGTTCGACAGAAAGTCGGCCGCTTGTTCTAGTGACTCAACGGGAATCACATCGATGTTGGATACGGCGGCCGCCTCATTTGCATTGGCTCGGGGTACCAAAATCCCTTGAAAACCGTGTTGTTTGGCGAGCAGGGCCATACTCAGGACGCCTTTGATGGGTTTTACTTTTCCATCGAGAGCGAGTTCGCCCATGATGATATAATTGGCCAGTTTGGTTTCAGGAATTTGAAAGCTCATGGCCAGCATCACAATCGCGATGGGTAAATCATACCCGGATCCTTCTTTCCGCAAATCGGCGGGTGATAGGCTAATGATTTGTTTTTGTCTTAGCGGGTTAAACTTAGACTGCAGAATGGCCGACTCACATCGATAGAGACTTTCTTTGATGGAGTGGTCGGGCAGACCAATCACGCTAATCATACTGATATCGCTTTGAAACGGCATGGCGCACGCTTCAACAGACACTACAATCCCCTCTACACCCGCTAATGCGGCTGCATATCCTTTCACTACCATAAAATTATTTTATAAAATGGGCTGTCCTTTTTCTACTTTGATGCCGATATCCACTACGCCATTCAACTTTTCATCCCGCATGTTTTGGGAGAGGGTCCACGTGTAAGTGCCGGGAGCCAATTTTTTTTGCAAGTAAACGGGTTTCAAATAGGTGATGAGGTTAGACATTCCTTCCCCGAGCCATCGACCGGTTTGGTCGGCCACCTCAATTTGGACTTGTTCTTTGATGTTGGTGTTATTTCCTTGAATCTGGGAGATGAGCCACAGATTGCTGTATGCGTAGGTTCCTTGGATTCTCAATCCCAAATACAGGTTGCTGTAGTGGGTTGAATCGCTGATGGTGAATGTGAAGGTTTTGGAATCACTCCACGACCAAGTTTTATCAGGGATTTCTTGAAACTCTTCGGCCAGGGTGTTTTGTGGCATGTTACAGGCCGACAAACAGGCAACCACGGCGGTTGTTACTGCGAGAAGAGTTCGGTTAGTCAATGTGATGTTCATGAATAAATTGTGTTAAAAGCGTTTGAATCATGGGCTGGGTTTCAAACAGCGGTGATACCGTTGATGAAACCACGAAAATGGGCCTATTTTGGGGCCAAAGATATTGCAGTTTCACCCAATCTTTGCGGGTAGTAACCACGGCTAAATTGGGGTGATTTTCTTGTAGTTGATTGAATTCTGATTGTATTTTGGCTAGGCTGTCTTGATTGAACTGGTGGTGATCCGGGAAGGCGTAGTGTTTCACCACTTCATGGGCTGACAGGTTATTCACCACGCGATGGGGATTCGCGATGCCTGTGATTAACAGAATTGGTTCCTTTTGCAGGGTTTTGGATTGATCGAACGGAGAAACGGCCGGAGAGGTTGTGGTGGTCAAAAAGCCAATGTGATTTTCCCAAGCGATCGATTTTCGGGCGTTGAGTCCTACAACCATCCAGCGTTTCATGGATTGTAACAAGGACTTTTTTAATTGTGCAGCTTCCTGCTGACTGAGCGAAGGCGGACAGTTGGACACCAATATTGCATTGGCATGAATGGCTGCCCAAGGAAATTCTCTGAGTTTGCTGGCAGGCATGGGCCAATCGCGGGTGAACAAGTTGTTGTAATCGCAGACAATTACACTCAGGGTGGGTTGGAGACGCAAATGTTGGAATCCATCATCGAGTAGAACCAAGGAGAGATCGGGCGATTCTTGGTGCATTTTTTCCATCCCAATCAAACGATTTTCGCAAACGGCGATGGTTTTATTTGCGCTCTTTAGGGCGGTGGCAATTTCCAGTGGTTCGTCGCCTATGTCGTGGGCATTGGATTGTGTGGTGGCCCACAAAAATCCTGTGGTTTTGCGCTTGTATCCACGCGAAAGGACTCCGATGTGGTTGGCGGGTATGCCCAGCTGGATGAATTGGTGATGGAGCCAAATCAGTGTGGGTGTTTTTCCCGAGCCGCCTACGCTGAGGTTTCCGACCACGAGGTTGGGTAGGGCGGCTGTTTTTCTGAGTTTCGTGAAATCATAAACCCATCGTTTGACTTGGGCGACGAGGCCCCAAATCAATCCCAATGGCGACAATATGATTCCAATCAGGGTCATTCGATGAGTTCAAAGGTTTGTCCTTTTTCTGGTAAATGAACGGTGGTATGGTCTACGTCGTTGGCGAGTATTTCCATTTGTGTTGCGTCGCCGTGAACGAGGAACAACTGTTTCAGGCTGCCATCATTGGATGCACGGAAATAGTTGAGCATTTGGGGATGGTCTGGGTGTGCGCTGAAGACGTCGGTTCGCTTGATTTTTGCATGCACGGGACGAGGTTTGCGGTTGATTTCCACGAAATCTTGGCCCGACAGCAATCGGTGTCCCAATGTACCTTCTGCACAAAAGCCTGCGATCAAAATGGTATTTTCTGGGTAGCCCACATTGTTTCTTACGTGCATTTGTATTCTACCGCCTTCAACCATACCCGCGGCACTGATGATAACGCAGGGCGTATTCATTACGCTGAGCATTTCGCTTTCTTTTTCATCTTCAATGATTTGCAGCAGCGGGAAGTCGAACAGACTACCATGTTGTTGCTGAAACGCTTGCGCTTCTTCATTGAGAAAATCGATGTTGTGCTGATATACTTTGGTGCTTCTGATGGCCAATGGGCTATCGGTAAAAATGGGAATTTCTGGCAATCGTCCGGCGCGATACAACTGGTGAATGGTAAAAATGATGGCTTGGGTTCTACCCACGCTGAAGGCGGGGATGACCAATTTACCGCCGCGGGTAACACAGGTTTCGATGATTTCTTCCAGGAGTGAATCTTCGGCTTTCTGAGAATCTGTGAGGTGTTTTCTTCCGCCATAGGTGCTTTCAGATACCAGGTAATTCAGTCCGGCCATGGGTTTGGGATCAGGCACCAGTTTTGAATTGGCGTTCCCCAAATCACCGGTGAAGCCCACCACTGTTTTTTGACCATTGTGATTCACTGTAAATCTTACACTGGCTGCCCCGAGGATGTGCCCAGCTTCGTAGAGGCTGATGCTCAATTCTTCATTGAAGGCATATTCTACGCCATAGGGCAAGCTCACCGATTGATCTAGCATTTCGGTGATGTGTTTTTTGGTATAGAGAGTTTGCACTTGGGGCTGTTTGCCTTTTTTAAACCGCTTTCCGGAATTTTTCCAAATGGTTTTTTGTTTGGCAGCGAGTTCCATGCGTTGAATGTTCAAGCTATCGTGCAGGAGGTAATCGCTGAGTTCCAATGTAGGTTCAGTGCCGATGATTGTTCCCGAGAACCCCTGTCTTACCAAGTTGGGTACATTACCAGAGTGGTCTATATGTGCGTGGGTGAGTATCAACAGATCGATTGATTTTGGGTCGAACGGAAACGTAGCATTTCTTTCTTCGAATTCTTTTCTTTTTTCATAATCCAATCCACAATCAATCAAAACCCGTGTGCCACTCGGAAGTTCCAGTAAATGCATGCTGCCTGTGACCTGTCGAGCCGCTCCCCAAAAAGTAATTTTCATCTCACAAAATTACGCTCAACCACGGGTTTTGATTGTGTTTGTTATCAACTGATTACTGATATGTACAACGGTGTATTATTGTTGGTTTGTATAAAAAATTCGTCGGGATATCCAGGCGCCATTATCTTGCTGAAAGCGCACCAAATAAAAACCGGTACTCAATCCATCAGACCAGCTAATTTTAGTGGTGGCGCGGGCGATTTCTCTACCGTCCATGCTGTAAACAGCGGCGTTGCTGGGAATTTTCAGGATCATGGATTCTTCTGAAAGCACGGGTGTTTCATTTTTCATCCAGTCTTCTTGGTCGGTGATTCCGGCGGATCTTCTGGCCACATCGAGTGCTTTTTGGGGATCGAAGCAAAGGGTATTGACTTTGGTGCTCAGACTACCCTGCAGGGTAATTTCAAACCATTTTCCGCCGATGTCTAGGGCGCCGATGGACAAGTATTTCTCAATGACAGTATCCATGGTTCCTTTGTTATTGAGGGGAAACCAGTGGTTTTTACCCAAGTTTACGGTGCTGTTTTTGGTATTCCAAGGGGTAGAAACGAGGTTGGGAATGGTTCCCGCAATCTGAACTTTGTCATCGGCGGAGTTGGTTTGTCCGACCAAAAAGTTGTTTTCCCCATCCAAATAGATTTTGGAGAAGTTCAGCTGAATGCTTCTTTTTTGGCTGTAGGCAAAGGTGTTGTTTCCGCAGGAAACGGAGTCTTTTTCTCCCAATATTGCTGAGTGCGCGCCAGCGATGACGTTGCACTCTGTGGCGTTTATTCCTTTTGTGTTGTAGCCAAAGATGTTACAGCGCAGCGCGATGTTTCGATTTTGCATTTCAACTCCGGTGGTATTGGCATAGAAGCTATTTTCATTGCAATGCAGGGGCGCTGTATAGGCGTCGCCGGTAACGGAAATCCCTGTTGTGTTGTTGGTAAAGTTGTTGTTGGTGAAGCTATCGTGGTAGCGACTGCCGTGGATTTCCACTGCCAGATTGTTTTTCTTGAAGGTACAATGTTGGATGTGGAACCGACTCGATGCCGCCAATACTGCGGTTGTGCACTGTTCGAATTGGTTTTTTGACAGTTGACTTTTGCAATCTTCACCCCACTGAATGCCTGTATTTAGTCCTCGGAATGTGCAGTTGCTAACATTCCACGCCCCATGGGTGCATCGCAGTCCGTTTTGGCCTATGGTAGACCATTCGGTGGCATTGAATCCGCTATTTTTGATTTCGGCGTTTCCAGAGATGGTCCATCGGCTGTGGTTTCCAAATCGAACATGGGCTCTGTTCAAGAATAGACTGTCGAACCGCCCACTGTGATTCACGTCGCCTTCGATTTGTAGCACGGGACTGGCATTGGCATCGTTGCCTTCGAGGCGGAAATTGTTGTTGCCGTGGGCAACCAGGTTAAAGCGTCCGAATCCCCCTTGCACATTGCTCCATTTGATCAATCCCAGGGCGGATCCAGGTTTGCTGCTAATATGAAAATTGGCGTTTTGGGCCAAAATAACCCGGCCTTTCATGTGCAACAGCGCTTGTTCCCCATTCAATTGGATGGTGACATTTTTGCCAATATGCAGCAGGCTGTTTTCTTCCAGGATGAGTCGGGCACCATTGTCGATGATGAGGCTGGCACCGTCTTGTAAGATTAATTGAGCGCCTTTGCCCACGATGACTTCACAAAGTTCATTTTGAAGCCACAGGGTGCTGCCGGTTTCCACGGTGATGCTTGCCCGATTCTTACAGATCAACTGGGTGGGTTGTTTGCCCGTATGTCCGGCAGAGACAATCATTTTCGATTTGGGGTTCAACTGAATGTTGGAGGACTGGCAATGTCCTAGGTAGAAGATTCTCTTTTTCAGCTGGCTTACGGTTTCTTTCTCTATCGGGGTCATCCTTGGACCGAGGATCGTTCCGTTGATGCTCAAGGTTTGGTTGGTTTTCACCGTTAATTGTTTTATGAACCGGTCGTAGGGCCGGCCAACGTACAATTCGCCTTGCCAAGAATCTAGGGCTTGTTTTTCTGTGGCTTGTATTTGCAGCAGCAACCAGTGGGCATTTCCGTCTTTTTCATTGTCGAAATAGACATGATCCTGATTCCAATTTGGAGCATAGTAGTTGTGGAACGGGGTGTTTCTCAATCGCAGAAACTGATTGCCCAGTGTTTTGCTCAACACGGGTAGTGGCCAGAGTTTGTATCTTACAGAATCGCTTGCGATGGCGCTCCAAACAGGAATGAAGCAAGTATTTGTGTTGTAAAGTTCTGAAGAAATCAACCAAGATTGTTGTTTCAAGGCGTTGTGCAGGCTGGCTGTTACGCTCGATTTGCCTCCGGCGATGTGATCCAATTTTTCATCCCTTTCAGTTACTCGGTAGGGACCTTCTTTTTTGTAGGTTGTTTTGAAGGTGGCAACGACGGGAACGATGTCTTTTCCAACCATGATGGCTCGGGAGTAGGTGACTATCCACGCATCGGATGTTGGCAGCACCGAGGCAACAGCAGACAGGGTTTTTCCGCCTACCAATTTGGCCAATGCCTTGATGTTGTTGAACAAAGGCTGACCGATGTTGAAATGCAACAAGGGGTCTCCGGGTGCTAGCGTGCCAAAACTGTCCTGTTGTTGATTATCGATATCACTGCTTCCGTTGACAATTGCGAATCTCCAGGGCATTGTTGGAAAGGCTTGTAGTGTAGAGTCGGCCATGTACCGATCGCGGTACGGATGGGGGCGGTCTGTGTTTTGGTAATGTACCAGCAGCATTTGTTTTGAAGCGGGTCGATTGAGCATTCGGTTTTTCAGGTCGCTGATTTTCCCCGACACCCCCGAATAGTATTCTAGGGTTGCTTGAAGTCCCAGCGGAATATTGGCGCCCAGGTGGGGTCCATCGAACGAGGTATAACTCTGTATGCAGTGGGCGATGGTATCGTTTTCTAGTTGGGTTAATGCGCGTTTGGCCACCAGGGCTCCCATGCTCGCACCCAGTACATGAATGTATTCGCCACAGAGTCGTTGCTCGATTTGTTTGATGGCTTCTTGGGCCACTACGGCGTTGTTTTCGATAAAGTCTGCCCCATCGAAGAAGTCGATGTAGACGATATCATACCCAGAATCGCGGTATTCTTTGAGTACGGCGGGACCGTGTTCTATGGAGTGCCAATCGGTCCAGGATTGAGATTCAACATCCCATTGTTTTCCTTTGAGTAGGTCGATGTACCCGGTATTGCCGCATTTGCCGTCTCGGCATCCCGTGGGCCAGCCGCGGTATCCAAAATCGATGCCTTCCACGAAGACGATGGGTTTGTTGAGGCACCCCGGAACGCCTTTGGTTTTGTGGCTATAATGAATGCTCACTTTCGCACCGGTTTTTACGGTTTTTCCATTTTCCGCTGTGACATAAGTACTCACATTGAATTCATCGATACTCAGTCCCTGCGTGATGGTTTGCCAATCGGGGATGAGGGGATTTTTCACCAGATGATAGCGGGTAACTAGTCGCTTAAAGGCGGATAGCGCATCGCTTTTAACCCCTTTGTTGATACTGAATCGCTCATTTTGACTGTCGGCCTCCAAAAACAACAGGAGGTTGTTGATTCCCTCATTGGTGGGAGGCAGTGCCGTGGGTTGGTTTGGCAAAATGCGAAACCCGTTACCATGGATATCGCCACCCAAGGCGGGCAGACTGGTTGTTTGTAGGTGACTCACATAAAATCGGGTATCGAAAACCACTGAATGAATCTGCGGGCTGATGTATTCTTTCATGGGAATGAAGCAGAAGGCATCCGCCTTGCGGAAATCGCTGGTTTGCCAAGGTCCTTTTTTGAGCAGGAAATTGCTATCGGATTGGTAGCTGTACTGCTCCCGGATCCAGAAGGAATCGCTCAGCAGCTCGTATCGAAAATCCACCAACAACAGGGGCAAAATTCCTCGGTTGAGGTATTGTTCTGTCCACAGCAGCAGGCTATCCCAGTGGGGGATGTTGGCGGTGTTGGCGCGCTGGGTGTAGCGCAGCGACCTCAACAGTTCTTCGGCTTGATCGAGTTTTGCGGGTATGTTGGCATTGGAGCCATTGAATACCGCGGGATCTATTTGGGGGGCGGCGAGCTCGATGATTTTGGGCGCTTGGGCGCTGCCGAGGTTCAACCCTTTGAAGAACTGTTGGTATTGGCTCAGGTAATCTTGGCAGAAGGCTTGGTGCACAAACCCCGTGAGCACAACGGTGAAGAGTAAAGCCTTTTTCATGCGAAGGCCCTCCATTGGTTTGATGGGAAACTGTATCCGAAGAGTGGATTGCGCAACGGCAGGTTCCAGGGTTGATGTTCGTGGCAATGGGGATTTCTTTTACGGGGTACAAATTCGTTGTAGTTACAAGAAGCGTAAAAATTGATTTCATTCCATTTGTTTGATTCGTACAATTGCTTTTCCATAATTCATATCGATTAAAATTCGATACAAAGTTTGTTGTCGTCCCGCGCCAATGCTCGTCGTTTATCGCCAAACTGCCTCTGAGGAAAAATTATTATTTGCGTTTTTCGCAAAACTTTTGGGTGATAAACAATAAAAAATTGTGTTAGTGCAAAACATTAATAAATAGAGCTATGCGTATGATTCAGACATTTACTCAGTTATTACATCAGAAGACGAAACAAAAAGGAATGAAGACGGCCACAATTGTGGCCGATGTATTGTGTATTTCACAGGACGCAGCGTATCGACGAATTCGGAACCCAGAATCATTTCGGGCCGACGAATTAATGAAATTGGCAAAGGAATTTGAGATTGATTTGAACACGATGATTCACTTGGGGAAGAATTGGTTTCAGGGAGAATTCCGATTGATAGGCAAGGATTATTCTACCCACGATTATTATCGCGATATCAATGTATACTTGGAGAAAGCGATTGAGCGTCCCAACAGTTTGATACTTTACGGAGCCCAGGAAATACCCATGTTTTATCGGTTTTGGTTTCCGGCGTTTGCAGCTTTCAAGGCCTTTGTGTGGCAGCGCGATTTTTTGAATGATTATCGGTTGCGATCGGTGCCGTTCAGTGCGGCGATGATGCCTGATGAGCGGGGGTTTGAGCGGTTGAGCGACAATTATTTACAGATTGCGAGCGAGGAAATTTGGTGTCACGAAACTTTGTTTTCTACGTTGTACCAAATCCATCATTACAAGGAGTGTGGACTGTTTGCCAATGAGCACGAGTATCATGCTGTGTTGGACGAATACGATTTTTTGGTGGATCACATTTTGGCGCAGGCAGAGCGCGGCAAAAAACTGCATCCGTATTTGCCTCATGTGGAGGGCGGCGATTATCGCCTGTATTTTTCACCATTGGTGAGTCCGGACAATACCTTTTTGGTGAAGACGGTTCGCGACAAAATCGCTTTTGTGAATTCTCAGCGCAATGGTGTGTTGATTAGCGATTGCGAGCATTGGGTGAATACCACAGACAGTTGGTTGGAGACTTGCAAGAACAGTGGCACGCTGTTGAGTGTGACGGGGGCGGGTCCGCGCAACAAACTCTTCCGTCAGGAGTATGCTGCGAAGAAGCGATTGCTGGGATTGACAGACCGCCGAGATTGACATTCGGCCGAGATAAAGCATCGTATTGAGGGATCCGCCCATCGAAGAGCGGGGTCGAGAATAGCTTGGTCTGACAGATCGATAAATCGGGCGGGACGATGGCTTTAAGGTTACGATTGGTTTAACAACAGCGAGATGGGTTTGCGATTGATTTCGTAGACCTATCTTTGCTTTATGACAGTGGGAAAATTGTATTTGGTGCCGACGCCCATCGGGAATTTGGGCGATATGACTTATCGCGCGGTGGAGGTGTTGAATACGGTGACGAAAATTTTGGCGGAAGACACGCGCACAACGCGGGTTTTGTTGAACCACTATCAGATTCAGACGCGACTAGAGAGTTTTCATCAGCACAACGAACATGGCAAGTTATCGTCCATCATTCAAGAATTGGCGGGTGGTGCGCACATCGCGCAGGTGAGTGATGCGGGCACTCCAGGCATCTCGGATCCGGGATTTTTGCTGGCGCGGGCTTGTGTTGAAGCGGGCATTCCTTTTGAGGTTTTACCAGGCGCTACGGCGTTTGTTCCGGCTTTGGTGAAGAGTGGTTTTGCGTTGCATCAGTTTCGATTTGAGGGATTTTTGCCGCAGAAAAAAGGACGACAAACCCGGATTTTGGCTTTGGCGGAGAATCCCGATACCACGGCATTTTATGAGAGTCCCCATAAAATTTTGAAGACGTTGGAGCAATTGAAGGAGGTGTGTGCACCCCAGCGCCGCATCAGCGTGTCGAGGGAGCTGTCGAAGAAGTTTGAGGAAACGGTGAACGGCAGCATTTCGGAGGTGTTGGCTCATTTTCAAAAACACGCACCCAAAGGGGAATTTGTGGTGGTTTTGGAGGGGTGTAATGTCAAAGCGTGCGAGCTCGAAGCGGAGGAAGATTAATATGAAACGGTTTACAGAAATTGGATACGGGAATAGGACCATGGATGTAGCGATTTTTACCAGAAAGACTCGATAATAACCGGCATCCGTAGGGACTATGGCAACAGAACAATCAATGCAAGGAGAATTTTCAAATAAGCGGATAATTTCTACGGGGTGGTTGGTGATACTGCCTTCGATTTTGTTTGGGTTGGCCTGGGAGCCGATGCCGTTCACGCCCTTGGTTTTTGTGGCGTTCGCCCCGTTGTTGTTGTTGGCCCATCGCGGCCGCAAGATGGGTGGATGGCGCCATTTTGGCTTGGTGTTTTTATCGCTCCTGCTTTGGAACATCACCACCACTTGGTGGGTATGGTTTGCGTCTGAGGTAGGCGCGGTGGCGATGTTGCTCATGAATTCTTTTTTCATGTATTTGCCGTTTGGTTTATGGCGGATGTGTCAGCGATTGTTGCCTAGAAAATGGCAGTTTCGTTGGCGTTGGGACTATGTTTTTGTGGCGATTTGGTTGTTGTATGAATTTGCGCACCATCGCTGGGATTTGTCGTGGCCGTGGTTGTGTTTGGGCAACGCGTTTAGCGGGATGACTTGGTATGTGCAGTGGTACGAATTCACGGGCACATTGGGAGGTTCGGCGTTGATATTGTTGGTGAATGTGTGGGTTTATCGGGCGGTGTTGGTTTGGCGAACAGGCGTTGATCGTTTGGATGACGGTGTTGTGGAAGTGCCCGGCTCCAAAGCGGGTGTAGGATCGGGGGTCCCTTTTTGGAAACGAAGCAGGGTGAAGCCATTATTGACGGCGGCGCTTTGCGTGGTTTTTATGGGTTTTGTGTCCTTTTTGGTGGGATTTTTAACCACCTACGAAGATTCTGACAGCAAGGGCTATTGGGTGGCGGCGATACAACCGAATTACGACACGTACGAAGAGAAGTTTGTGTTGGATCCGATGCAAATGGTGCGGGAGATGCAAGCTACGACCGATTCGGCGAAGCGGGCATTATCGTTGAGAAAACAAGCCTTGAATTGCGTTTTGTGGCCTGAAACGTCGTTGGTGAGCAGCATCAACGTGGATTATATGTCGTCTGATCAGCAGGTATCCTATTTGCAGGGCATGAGGTTGCATGATTCGGTGAAGACCGACTATTTGATGGGGGTGAACATGGTGAAGTGGTATCCGTGGTCGGGCAAGGGCAAACCCAAGGTGGTGATGCCCGACAAATCGGAGCGGGTGGTGGCGGCGGCCAGACAGAGTAACGACCCCGAATATTGGTATACTTTGCACAATTCAGCGTTGTGGTTGGGCGATACGTTATCGTACTATCACAAGTCGAAGTTGGTACCGGGCACGGAGCAGTTGCCCTTTGTGAGCACGTTGCCATTTTTGGAGTCGTTGGCGATTTCGTTGGACGAAAATTCCGCCTCAGGCACCTTGGGAAAGAGCGACCGCGCGATGGCTTTGGGTGGGGGGGTAAAGGCGGCGCCGGTGATTTGTTATGAGAGCATTTATGGCGATTATGTGAGTGATTATGTGGGCGATGGAGCGCAATGGTTGGCGGTGGTTACCAACGATGCTTGGTGGCGGAATACGGCGGGACACAAACAGCATTTTTCTTATGCCAAGTTGCGGGCCATCGAGCAGCGCAAGTGGGTGGGAAGGGCTGCCAATACGGGCATTTCAGGCTTTATCAACCCCAAGGGGGAGTCGGTGATGGAGTCGGTGTGGTACCAGGGTAGGGTGGGTCGGTGCGATGTGCCTTTGTCGGATATTGTGAATGCGGCCAATCAGGAAAACAAAGAAGTCGGTTTTGTGGTGGGTGCGGGCACGCAGTTGGCGATGGTTCAGCGCATCGTACCGAACAACAAAAAAACGGTGTATCAGCAGTTGGGTGATGCGGGTGTGTTGGTGTTTTTGTGGGTCATTTTGGGGTTGTTGTCGTTTCGAAGTCGGGAGAAAGTGAATTATTTGATCGACGGAGCGCTGAACGTAACGATAGAAACGGCGATGGCGTCGATTTAGTGGCTTGGAGCCTCGTGTTTTTGGTTTGGTAGCCAGGGACAGGATGTTGTTGCATTGGGCGAGGGGAAAGGCGTAAAAATTTCTTGTATCTTTGTGATATGGCCACAGATTTCCAACAGCGATTGTCGCGGATCCGCACGAAGGTGGAGGAAGTGGTGGAGGAGAATGTGTCGCTGAAAAGGGAGAATATGGTGCTTTTGGAGGAGTTAGACGGGCTCAAGAAAACCATCGCACTGCAAAAAAATGCCCTTGCGGAACTAAAAGAAGAGAATAAATTGATTAAACTTGCAAAGGAAATGTCGATGTCTGGCTCGGACGTTCACGATTTAAAAATCAAGATCAACGAGTTAGTCAGAGATATTGATAGATGCATAGATTTACTAAACGAATAATATTTTAAGTGCAACCCAACGACAGCATTCTGATCAACGTGAACATCGACAATCGGGCGATGCGTTTGCGTGTAGCGGTCAAGGATGAGGAGGACGTTCGGTTGTCGGCCCAAGTTCTCAACCAGCGCATCAATGCTTTCAAGAGTTTTCAGGCGCAAGAACCCATAGACCGTTTATCATGGGCGGCATTGGATTTGGCGGGTGAGGTGGTTCGTCACGGCAAGAGTCATCGGAATATGGACGATCTTCTGGAGCAGGAAATATCGGCCATGGAGAGACTGCTGTTTGCTTAAACATATCGTTTGATTGGATTAAATCTCTGTGTCTATCTCCGCAACAACTAAAGGAATAGCACAAAATGGAAAACATCGTATTTATCCTCGCCGGACTCATTGTAGGGTTGGCCCTTGGATATGTTGTGTTTGTAGCGATGCGCAAATCACAGCTGGAAAAAGAAAAGCAAAGCATCATTGAAGAAGCCAAATTACAGGGCGAGAACCTGAAAAAGGACCGTATTTTGGAAGCGAAGGAGAAGTACATGCAACTTCGCTCAGAGTACGAAAAAGAATCGAACCGTAGAAATAGCGAAATCGTAAACAGCGAAAACCGCATCAAGCAGAAGGAGCAGTCTCTGGACGACAAAATCCGTGCGAACAAGAGCAAGGAGGAGGAGTTGGCCAAGACCAAAGAGCGTTTGGAATCGCAGATTGAGACGTACAAAGTGAAGGAGCGCGAGGTTCAGCAGTTGATGGAGCAGCAGTTGGTACAATTGGAGAAAGTGGCGGGCTTGTCTGCTGCTGAGGCCAAGAATCAAATGTTGGAAAACATCAAGGTACAATCGCACACGGAGGGATTGACATTGGCGAAAAACATCGTAGAGGAAGCCAAATTGGGCGCCACCCGCGAGGCGAAACGCATCGTATTGCAGACCATTCAGCGTACGGCTGCGGAAACGGCCATTGACAATACAGTAACCAGCTTCCCGTTGGAGAACGACGATGTGAAAGGTAGAATCATTGGTAGAGAGGGTAGAAACATCAAGGCGTTTGAAGCGGCTACGGGTGTAGAAATTCTGATCGACGATACCCCAGAAACGATTGTGTTGAGTTGTTACGATCCTATTCGTCGTGAAATTGCCCGTGTATCGTTGGAGCGTTTGATCCGCGACGGACGTATTCACCCTGCCCGCATCGAAGAGGTTGTGGAGAAGGTGAAGAAGCAGGTGGAAGAGGAAGTGGTAGAATGGGGCGAGCGCACGGTGGTGGATTTGGGCATTACGGGCTTGCATCCTGAGTTGATTCGCTATGTAGGTCGGATGCGTTTCAGAAGTTCATACGGACAAAACTTGTTGAAGCACAGCCGAGAGGTGGCGCGTTTGTGTGCTACGATGGCGGCGGAGATGGG
>JBANFU010000225.1:0-3363 GCA_037975865.1 Bacteroidota bacterium | reverse complement strand
GTCCCACCTCATGCGTAAGCGTTCTACCACTGTCCGATGCTACTGCGGTTCCAATCGTACCAACTCGATCTGATTTCACTACAATTCCATCCTTGCTAAATTTGGCAGTCCATGGGAAAACCGCATATCCTAGCACTTCCCCGCCTACAGATCCACCACTTATGGATGTAACCACCCAAATATTTAAATACTTCGTGTAAGGCCAAATGATCAAGCTTTTAACTGGCTCCGATGTCATATCCATTTGAACACCTGCAGATGAATACACGCGATTAATCCCATCAGTACAGTTTCCATTTGGGTCGATTTTCGCCAACTCAAATTTGATTTGACAATCCGCAGCCAATCCCGAAAATGCAGATCTCAATTTTGTTCGATTGCTGTTAAGCAGGTTGTAATCTTCATTGAGCACACGCATTTGATCCAAAATCTGGTCTCTGCTAATATTCTCCGCCCCATTTGTATGAATCACGTGAAAAACAACAGGTATTGTATAGATGGCTGCCCTAGATTCTACTTTCTTAGAATCTGCCTCGGCATTCATTTGATCCTCCAACAATTTTGCCTCAGGATGCTCTTGGATGATGCGTTGATAATGCAAATCACTCCCACATTTGTGTTGTGATTTTGCAAGATTCATTACACTCAAAAAGGCACAGGCAGCGGTTAAAATATTCTTACTCAGTCTCATTTCCGTTCGCAAATTAAAATCAAAGTTTCTTGGGTTGGCTTAGTTAGATGTAAAATCAATGACATCAAAATTCAACACACAGTTGCCTTTGAATGATAGAAAGCATCTTTAAAGTGCATGATTTGCTTGCAGTAAGGGGTCTTTGTCACCGCCAAAACATCAAACCGAAATTTTCCAAAATATTTATTTTTAATCATAAAATCTGTGGCCGCAATTCCCAAGTTCTTCCATTTTTTGGAATTCACCGCCGATTCAGGAGGGGAAAAATTGGAAGTACTTCTGCATTTCACCTCAACAAAAATTAACAGATTTCCGTCTTTCCCTATAATATCTATCTCCTTGTGACCGCTTCGCCAATTTCGATGCAGAATTTCTATCCCCTGTTTTAGCAACCAATCGCAAGCTTGGATTTCGCCCCAATCTCCCAACTGTTTTGTTGTCGATTCTGATACTAACCTCGACATCCCAATTCCATTTCTTTCCATCACAATTACAAAAATGAAACGTTGATATTGAATTTTCAATCGCGACCCTCTGTTTTGGCTAAATTTGCAAAATGTTGGATTGTCAATTGCATTTATTACAAAATCAGACGTACGAAGAAACTTGGGACTTCCAACGATCTCTTTTTGATGAAATGATTCAAAAAAAATCCAATCATCAACCTACAAACCCCTTCCATTTAATCATGATCGAGCATCCGCATGTGTATACATTCGGAAAAAGTGCAGACCGCGATAATTTGTTGGCCACCGACGAAGCCTTAGATGAAATGAAGGCAAAGGTTTACGATATAGAGCGCGGGGGCGACATTACCTATCACGGGCCGGGGCAACTGGTAATTTACCCGATTTTCGATTTGGAAGCACTCAATATGGGGGTGAAACGATTTGTAGAAGGAATTGAAACAACAATTATCAAAACTCTAGCCGATTATGGAATCGAAGCAGGAATCATTAAAGATAGAATTGGAGTTTGGATTGATATCGATCAGCCTACAGAGCGAAAAATTGCAGCAATCGGCATCAAATGCAGTCGTTTTGTCAGCATGCATGGCCTTGCCTTGAATGTCAATACCGACCTTGGAATGTTCAATCATATCGTACCGTGCGGCATAGTAGACAAAGGTGTAACGAGTATGGAAAAGGAATTGGGCGGAAAAATTGACATGTTTGCCGTAAAAGAAAAAATGGGCAAGCATTTTGAGAGTACCTTTGGCCTAACAATAACAAAAAAATGAACAGTAAAACCATTCGCACCCTCATCATCGTAGGGGTAGTATTAATCGCCTTTTTGTGGATCAAAGGAAGTTTCAATTCATTGGTAGTCAACGACGAGAAACTGACTAACGCATGGAGCAATGTAGAAGTAGCCTACCAAACCCGCGCCGATAAAATCGTGCAAATTGCAGAGGCCGTAAGCGCTGAAGCCAAATTTGAAAAAAACACGCTAACGGAAATTACCAATGCAAGAGCTAGCGTTGGGCAGATCAAAGTGGGCAATGAACAACTTACACCTGAGAGCATTGACAAAATTGCAATGACGCAACAATCTGCTTTGAGTCGATTGATGGTGGTTATGGAGCGCTACCCCGATTTGAAAGCCACCAAAGGATTTGAAAACTTGCAATTTGAAATTTCTGAATCAGAAAACATGATTCGAACCGCCAGAACTGATTACAATGCAGCAGTACAGCAATATAATTTGAAGGTACGTCAATTCCCAAGCAACATCTTTGCTGGAATGTTTGGATTTGAAAAGAAAACGGGTTTTGCGGCAGACAAGGGTTCTGAAAAGCGTGTAAACGTGAAAGACGCCCTGAAAGATTAACAATGTCAAATTCCCTCTCCGGTTTCGTCCATGGGTTGCTGTATCGCATCGGACTAAAAAAACGCATCCATCTGTTCTCCCAAACGGAGGAAACTGAAATCGTTGCGGCGATCGCTGAAGCAGAAAATCTCACTTCGGCTGAAATCCGCGTCCACATCAGCCACTCTTACAAACACTCGGATGTTGTTAAATCCGCAGCAAAAACGTTTAAAACATTGGGGATGCACAAGACCGTGGACCGCAATGGGATTTTGATTTTTATAGCACCCCACACAAAGCAATTTGCCATTTTTGGCGATGAAGGCATCCATAGCAAAGTCGCCGATGGTCAATGGGATCAAATGCGCGATGCAATGCAAAGCCATTTTCAGCAGCAACAGTTCAAAACAGGCGTAATCCTAGGAATCCAAGAATCAGCCCAATTGTTGTCGAAGTATTTCTCTCCAGGCGATATCAATCCCAATGAACTAAGCAATGAGATCTCCAATGGCAATTGAGGCAAGTTTTTTCGGCGATGGACGCGACACCGCTAGACCTAACAAAAATAGACGTTTCCTTGTCCAGTACAGGGCATGGTTGGGTTTAAGCAGATTTTTAACATTGCCGTTGGCGATACTTACCCTAGGCATCAGCTTCTGGGGATCATTAAAAGCAGAACAAACCCTTCCCGCCTACAAAGGTCACGTAAACGATTATGCCAATGTGTTAAGTGCGGATCAAATTAAGGCGCTCAACGAACGACTTTTCGCTTACGAAGATTCTACGTCATCCCAAATTGCGGTGGTGCTTGAACCCAGTGCAAACGGGCTTGCAGCCATTGACAGGGCGATGTTTTTGGCTCG
>JBANFU010000214.1:0-4279 GCA_037975865.1 Bacteroidota bacterium | reverse complement strand
CGGGTGTGAAATTTACCGATACGGGTTGGCATAAGGTGATCCTCAAAAACACATCGGATTATGGATGTGTAGATCAAGATACGGTAAAAGTTTATGTGGCTCCTGAGCCCACGGCTTATTTCCAGGTCACGGATTCTTCACAGTGTTTTCAAGGCCACTTCTTTGATCTTGCCGATGCCAGTACGGCACCTAAAAATGCCTTGTTGAATTCAAAATCGGATTGGAAATACCAGAATGGTACCTACAATTACGCCAAAATTGTTCCCAATAAGACCTTTACTTCCCCAGGTAAATACTGGATTCGTATCATTGCAACTACCTCGGTGGGTTGTAAGGATTCATTCCAGCGAGAAGTTGAGGTTTTCGCCATGCCCAAGGCGGATATTTTGGGGGCAGGAAAACAGCAATGTTTGGCAGGGAATAAATTTACGTTCAAGCAACAATATCCTTGGGCCGGTCCAAATCCCAAGCACGTATGGACAACTTCAGATGGCGGCAGCGGTTCTGGTGATTCTTTGGTGAGATCTTTTGCTGCGATAGGTAAGTATCGCGTGTTCCACAGTGTTACTACGAATGATGGTTGTTTTGATTCTACCTCAGACGTAGTAGATGTGGTTCCATCGCCCAAGGCTTCCTTCTTGACGAGCAAGGATACGGCTTGTTTGGGCGGACATCAGTTCTCGTTTACTGATAATACCGTGTTTGGTTCTACCTATACCAGTGAATGGACATTGGGCGATGGAACCAAATCCACATTGAAAAACATTACCGCCAAAGGATACTTGTCGGCCGGAAAATTTGATGTCAAACTGGTGTTAACCTCCGGTACGGGATGTAAAGATTCAATCACCAAATCAGTGAATGTATGGCCTGTTCCGCAGGCAAACTTCGCGGTGAATAATGCAGAGCAGTGTTTGCAGGGAAATTCTTTTGTGGTGAGTAACATCACATCGGAAAATTCGGCTACGGGTGTTGCTTATACCTGGTTGGTCAAAGGTGTTCCGGTTGCCAACATCAAGAATATACCAGCACAGTCCTTGCCTGATACGGGCGATTATCCAGTGAAATTGCGCGTAGTATCTGATAAAGGTTGTGGAACGGAGAAATCGATGGTATTGCGTGTGAATGAACATCCCACAGTTTCCATTACGGGTATGAATGCCTGCGCCGAAGTGCCCATTCAATTTGGATCATCGGCCAAGGTGAACCGAGGCAGCATCGCCTCCTATAGCTGGAATTTTGGTAATGGCTTCACCTCCAATTTGGCCAATCCTAAGCAATCTTACAGTACGGATGGTTCGTACAATGTGAGTTTGACAGTGGTGTCCGATAAAGGTTGTTCAACTACTTCTGCGACCTTGCCCATCAATGTGTTGCCCAAGCCAGTGGCTGACTTTACAGCAGAATATTTGTTGTCGCGCGGTTTAGAAACCGATTGGAAATTTGCCTTTACAGGTAAAAATACAGATACCTATAATTGGTCGTTCCAAGATGGACAGACATCCACTTCTGGCGTTCCATTCTTCATGACGTTTTCCGGTACGGGTGATTTTAAGTCGATGTTAATTGCCAGCAATGCCAGTGGGTGTGCGGATACCCTGTGGAAGAATATTTTCTTGAAGCCAGAATTGCTGTTCCATTTGCCCAATGCGTTTACACCAAACGTAGATGGACTGAATGAGGATTTCAAGCCGTTCCAATCCTTTGGTATGTCTAAGTACCGCATGACAATCTTGAATCGTTGGGGTGAAATCTTGTTCTACACAGAAGATCCAAGTGAAGGTTGGAAAGGCCTAGATTCAAAAGGCGAGCCTGTGATGGAGGGTGTATATGGCTATTCCATAACGTTCCGTTACATCGATGGGGTGATGCACGCTTACAAGGGCACAGTAAATATTATCAAATAGGGTAAGTATTGGCTCCGCAGCGTTTGATGTGGGGTTGAGTATAAAAGTAAGAGGGGCCCGTTGCAGACGGGCCCCTCTTACTTTTATGGTTGATTGATAACGACCGACTATTTGTTGATCGTGGGTTGATCTTAAACCAAGTAAGTTTTCAGGATTTTGCTCTTGCTAGATTTGCGCAAACGACGCAGTGCCTTTTCCTTGATCTGACGAACGCGCTCACGGGTAAGACCCACTTTTTCTGAGATATCTTCCAACGTGTGAGCTGCATTGCCATCCAAACCGAAATAGTATTTTAATACATCGCGCTCTTTGTCGGACAGTGTAGAAATAACCCGGTTGATTTCGTTTTGCAATGATTCATTCAACAAAGGCATATCCGGATTGGGCTCGTCGTTTTGGTCCAATACACCCAACAATGTGTTGTCTTCACCTTCGGCCAATGGGGCGTCTATACTCAAATGGCGACCTGAGGAACGCAATGCGTTTTCAACTTCCGACAGTGAAATTTCCAGTGACTCAGCGATTTCTTGTGGTGTTGGTTCGCGTTCCAGTTCTTGCTCCAAACGGGCAGATGCCTGTGTGATACGGCCCAAGCTACCCACTTTGTTGAGGGGCAAACGAACGATACGACTTTGGTCGGCCAACGCTTGCAAAATGCTCTGACGAATCCACCAAACAGCATATGAAATGAATTTGAAACCACGGGTTTCGTCGAATCGCTTCGCCGCTTTAATCAATCCCATGTTTCCTTCGTTGATCAAGTCTCCCAAGGTTAATCCCTGGTTTTGATACTGCTTGGATACAGATACCACAAAGCGCAAGTTGGCGTTCACCAGTTTTTCCAACGCAGCTTGATCACCTTCACGAATTCTGCGAGCCAATTCCACCTCTTCTTGGGCGTCGATCATCGGCACTTTTGAGATTTCGTTAAGGTATTTGTCGAGCGATTTGTTTTCGCGGTTGGTAAACTGTTTTGAAATTTTTAACTGCCTCATGTGTGCTTTTTGCTATTCTTGGTTACTTCAGTGACTGATATAAATTCAGCCTTGCAAAAATACAAAATAAAGTTGAATTGATTTCGGGATAATTTCTAGGATTCCCGTGGTTTTGTCTAAGGAATCCACCTTAAATCACAGGAAGTGATTGGCCAATTGATAGGTAGCATAAGCTCCTATGTATGCAATCAGGCCATAAATGAAAAATAGGGCAATGGGCCAATGCCAAGAACCTATTTCTCGCTTCATTACGGCCATGGTGCTCATGCACTGCAATGCGAAGGCATAGAACACGATCAAACTCAAAGCGTAAGGCAGTCCGTACAAAGGTTTCCCTGTCTTGGGGTTGATCTGCGCCTGCATTTTTTGTCGGATACCCGATTCATCCTCTTCGTTGGATTGGAACAAAGTGGCCATTGTGCCAACGAAAACTTCGCGTGCGGCGAAACTGGTAATGAGCGCGATGCCGGTTTTCCAATCGTAGCCCAGGGGTTCGATTAACGGTTCGAAGGCTTTCCCCAGATGACCCGCATAACTCGCTTCTAAGCGCAAATTGGATTTGATTTCACCCTCATGTTTAGGGTCGAGTTGGGCCAATATAACCCCTTCTGTTTCGGCTTTTTTCATGGATTCGGTGGGACCGAAATTCGACAAGAACCACAGCACCATGCTAATGATGACAATTACTTTTCCTGCCTCTGACAAAAAACTCAAACACTTCAACCAAGCTTGGTGAACGACGGTTTGAAGTCGCGGACGCTGATAGGCCGGCAACTCCAAAATGAATTCACTTTGCGTGGCTGATTTTTGAAACAAGCGAAAGATGAAAGCCAACAAAATCGCAACCACAATACCGGCCATGTAGGCGGCCGTGATCACAAAGGTTTGCGCGTGAAAGGGTCCCCAGAACTCAGCAAAGGGGATGGCAATGCTCACCAACAATACGTATACCGGCAATCTTGCACTGCAGCTCATCAGCGGAACCACCAACATGGTGGCCAAGCGTTCGCGTCTGCTTTTGATGCTTCTGGTGGCCATAATGCTGGGTATCGCACAGGCGAAACCGCCAATCATGGGGATGATACTTCTGCCGTTCAGCCCCAATTTGCGCATGATCCTGTCAGTGATGAAGGAAGCCCTCACCATGTATCCTGAATCTTCCAGGATGCCAATCAATAAGAACAAAATAAAGATTTGCGGCACAAATACCACAACGCCCTCAAGACCACCGATGAGTCCTCGCGTGATGAAGTTTGTGACCATGCCAGCGGGTAATAGGCTATCGATGCGTTGCGTGAGTTGCTGAAAGCCCAATTCAATCCACTCCATGGGTTTGGCGGCCAGGCTAAATACCCCTTGGAACAACACCATCATGAT
>JBANFU010000197.1:0-4547 GCA_037975865.1 Bacteroidota bacterium | reverse complement strand
CACATGCATCCACTGTCCTTGGGTCACTGGCAACGCCAACGCTTCCACACCTATGGTTACGGCATATTCGCCGCACAACATGATTTTTCCGTGAGAGAAATACGACTTCAAAATAAATTTAGGCTTGGGCTTGATTCAGACCTCTCACGCGCATGAAGGCTTCTACTGCGGCGGAGTGACTGACCACCTTATCTTTGAAGTAGGTCACAATCTCCTCCTTTTCAGCATCCGTGGCTTCCAACTGATTTAGAATGTTCAACAGGTGCATTTTCATGTGTCCCTTTTGAATTCCCGAGGTAATGAGTGACCTAACCGCACTAAAATTCTGTGCCAATCCGGCCACCGCTGTAATTTGCATCAGTTCATTCGCCGATGGGTAACCCAACAACTCATGGGCAAAGCGCACCATCGGATGCAAATTGGTAATTCCGCCAACGGTTCCCAAACTCAAGGGCAGTTCAATCCAAAAATGGAACTCATCGCCTTCAATCGCGGCATGGGTCAAACTGGTATATCGACCATCTTTGGCGGCATAGGCATGGGCACAAGCTTCCGTCGCACGAAAATCATTACCGGTTGCAATGATCACAGAATCAATTCCATTCATGATGCCCTTGTTGTGGGTAACTGCCCGGTAAGGCTCCACTGAGGCTATGCGGATGGCTCTACAAAATTTATCGGCAAACTCTTGGTTTTCGATGCCGCTACCCTCTTCAATGTCCGATATTTTGCATCGCACTTCAGCGCGCACCAAACATTCGGGGGTGAAATTGCTCAAAATGCTCATTACAACTTGCAGCGGCGCATCGCCCAACTCTGCCGCGTTTTCAGCGGCTATATCGCGAAGGGTTTGGGCAAAGGCCTCAAGGCAACTGTTGATGAAATTGGCCCCCATGCTATCGCAGGTTTCAAAACGGGCCTCCAATTGGTAGTATCCGGTTTCTAAATCGGTTTTATCAACCAAACCCAAACTCAACACTCCACCTCCACGGGCGCGCATGTTTTTGGTAATGGATTCGGTATTGGTAAAAAATCTCTCTTTGTTGGCTTCAAACAATCGGTACAGGGCATCCACATTCTTGCCTTCCCAGATGAAGTGCACATGCCCCACTTTCACCATGCTCAACACGTTGGCCGAGAATCCGCCGCGATCCAACCAAAAATTGGCCGCTTTCGCTGCCGCTGCCACCACTGAACTCTCCTCAATCGCCAAAGGGATGGCATACATCTTACCGTTGATTAAAAAATTGGGCGCTACACCAAAAGGCATGTAATAATTGCTGATGGTATTCTCAATGAATTCATCGTGAAGCTTCTGCACCTCCGGTTGGTTGTGCCAGTAGCCTTGAAGCATTTCAAAACTGGCGTCTGGATCCGAAGTATATTGTGATACAAGCCACGCTATTTTGTCTTGCTTGGTGAGTTTGCTAAAACCTTTGATGGGTTGTTTCATGCGTTCTCTTTCAGTGTTAAATAGGTATACGCGAGGGCCAATCCTTTGATTTGCGCCTCAACAAATTGTTGCAGTGCTTTTTCTCCTTCCAAAGCGTATTTTAAAAAGGGCGATGCTTGAGCGTAAAGTGCGGGCATCTGGAGTTTTTCCAAGTGATAGTAACCATCCAAAAAAGTGGAAATCCCACCGGATACGATGACTTTCTCACAGTTCACTTGGCTACCCAGACGGACTTTGAGCTGATTGATCCAGTCCGACATTTCCACCGCAGTATGTCCCACATGCTGTACGGGTTCAAGCAAGGTTCGTTCTACCGAATCCCGACGCAAATTCTCCAGCTTGCTGAAGTTTGTACCGCCGAAAGCCCCGTAATCGAGTGCTTCTAGGGGCAGTTTCAACAGGGCTTCCAAACTCTTTGGCCCGAATCCCTGTCCCACCTCTTTCACAACGATAGGAAAAGAGACAAAATCCAACACCCGCTTCACCGTGTCTATGGGCGACAAGTTGAAACGATCTCCTTCCGGCTGCATCCATTCCTGAAGTGGATTCACGTGAATGATGAGTCCATTGGCTTCTAGGCGATTCACCATATCCACCAATTTTTGCAATTGATTTTGGGCGATGAGTTCCTCGATTTGAGCAATCCCCAAATTGGCAAACAAAGGCTGTTCTCCAATGTATTTGCGCACCTCAAAATCCTTGGAATATTCAGAATTTTCCAAAACAGGCCTACAGGAACCCAATCCCATTCCCAAACCATAGATTTTGCAAGCTTCGGCCAGCAACACGTTGATTTTTCCAGCTTTTTCTGCACCACCGGTCATGCTGCTAATCCACAAGGGGACTTGCATGGGTGCACCGCCAAAGGTTAAGCCAGGAATGGTCGACAATGTAGGGTGAGCAGAGAGCATAGGTTCGTAATAAAACCGCTGATCCACCTCGCTCAATTGCGAGGCAAAGGCCAACTCAATATGGTCTAGTTTCCGGGAACTGATGGTCGATTTTGTCACGATAATGCAAAGTTAACGATTATCTCGGCGCTTTGTTTTTCTTACACAAAACCGAAATTAGACTTTCAAAAATTAAACAAAGTAAAATTATCCCAACTTGGGATTGTTTTTATGTCGGTCCGAATCCCGCTTGGTCTTTTTCTCCATGCTTCTCACAAATGCTTGTGTCAGATCTACACCTGTTTGATTTGCCAAACAAACCAACACAAACAGCACATCGGCCATTTCTTCCCCCAAAGCTTCTGGACCTTGTTTCTCGCCGGATTTGAACGACTGATCACCGTAGCTGCGCGACATCAATCGGGCGAGTTCGCCTACCTCTTCCATCAGCACGGCGGTATTGGTTAGTTCCGAAAAATAGCGCACCCCCACCGTTTTGATCCATTGATCCACCATGGCTTGAACATCCTTCAAACTGGGAGAATCCCCTCCGGGAACAAGGATTGGGCTTTGTGAATCTTGCGTCATTATCGTATTGAATCTACAAGGCTTAAAAGGGACTCTCAAACACCGAAAAATCGGGCAGTAATTCATCTTTGGCACTCAAGATGGGGCGATCTATTCCCCAGGGAATATTGAGTGACGGACTATTCCAAAGCACTCCCCCTTCAGAGGCGGGCTGGTAGTAATTGGTACACTTGTAGGTGAAGATGGTATTGTCTTCCAGTGTCACAAATCCATGAGCAAATCCCGGGGGGATATACATCATGCGTTTGTTTGCTCCGCTGAGTTTTTCAGCTACAAACTGTCCGTACGTGGGCGACGCTTTTCTGATATCAACCGCCACATCCAATACGGCACCAATGATCACGCGAACAAACTTTCCTTGGGCATGTGGATCGTGTTGAAAATGCAACCCTCTCAGAATGCCGGTGTGCGACAAACTTTGGTTGTCTTGAACGAATACTGGCGTGCTACCCTGTGAAGCCAACACATCCTCGCGATAACTCTCAAAAAAATGCCCACGATGATCCTCAAAAACTTTGGGTTCGATGAGCAATAAATTGGGCAACAATTCCGTTATGCGCATAATTAATCGCAAATCACAAGGTTAAAATTCGCTTTGGCAAGAAGTTTGCGTTTTAATTGCACAAGTTTTATAAACATACAATCATGCAAACCCAAAACGAATCGAACAACAAACCCCTGTTGTACACCATCATCGCCATTCTGGTGATCATCATTGGGGTGCTTCTGTACATGTTGAATAACGTGAGCACAGAGCGCGACAACACAGAGAAGGCGAAGACGGCGGTTGAAGAAACCTTGAAAGGCAAAGAAGAAGCCTTGGCAAAAGCAGAGTCCTTGTTGGAACAGTATCAAAAAGACAGTTTGGCATTGGCCGGCGAAAATTTGATTCTTTCCGAAGAATTGGTGGCTCGCAAAAAGGAAATCAGCAAGTTGGTGGCCGATTTGAAAAGCAATAAAGCCAAGAGCCAAGCTAGCATTGATGAGTTGAACCGACAGTTGGCGGATTTGACCTCAAGATTGGCACAGGTGGAGGCTGAAAACAAAGAACTCATCGCAAAGAATGAGGTGTTAACAAGCCAAAACGAAAATTTGAATTCAGAAAACTCAAAATTAACGTCTGAAAAAACCAAGTTGAAAAGTTTGGCTTCACGGTTGCAAGCGAGTTCGGTAAAGATTGAGACGTTGAAAAAGAAGTGGCTTACCGGAAAAGAAACTGGAACATTAAAGGCCAGCTCTGTTGAGGCATTCAGAATTAGTTTCAGCATCAATGAAAACAACGTAGCCGAAGCAGGTGAGAAGACTTTGTATGTAAAGATCACAGGTCCGGAAGGGGTTACTTTGGCCAATGGCGGACAAGGGGGCACATTCGACATCGATGGCAAATCTTCTAAATACACTTACAAATTGACCAGTGTATTTGAAAATGAATTGAAGCCGGTACAACCTACGGTGTGGAAGCCCGAATCACAATTGAAGCCCGGTAAATATATCGTTGAGATTTATTCAGAAGGCTACAAAATGGGATCTACCTTACTGGATTTGAAATAAACAACTTTTATATCCATTACCAAAAGAGAGGGGGCGCCATGGCGCCCCCTCTCTTTTGGTAATGG
>JBANFU010000161.1:0-14744 GCA_037975865.1 Bacteroidota bacterium | reverse complement strand
TGGGTTATGCGAATATCATTGAAGTTCAATCGCGGGTCGTTGCCGGTGATGTATAGGTCGTTGTTTTTCACAACGCCCACCATGGAGCCGTTGCCCGAAAATTCCGAGGCCTGCAATTCGTCTTTGGGTCCATGAATAGAATAACGCAATTGGACCGGTCCAACCATCAGGTTATCAGTCAATGGCTTTTTAAAATCCACAGAAACCACAAATCGCCCGGCTTCAAACCATCCTTGGTAATCGCCCGTCCAATTGATGATAGGCATATTAAAAAGATTGACATCCTCTCCCGTGGTTGCTTTGATGGCCGTTTTTGCAAGATTGATGAAAGAGTCTACTTTGATCAGTGGAGTTCGATTCATCGTTTGAATATCAATGGTCAGAAACACGCCATCTACAACTTCTGTCAATTGATTTTGGGTAATCCATCCATACAAACGCGCATTTTTGGGGTAAAATTTGGGGTTGAAACAGTTGTCAATGGTGAGTTTGGGCGCTTTGCTCAGTTCAGCCGCTGAGTTCTGTATGGCAGGCGAATTAACCCCAGCATGTGTTTGGCCATGAAGTGCAACAGTGCCAAAGCTCATCAACATGAAAAAAATACGGATAGAAATGCGGTTCATAAATAGGCTTTCAGAAGATTCTATCGCAAATTTGCTGAAAATTTATCAGATGACGGACATACAATCGATAATCGAAGCAGCTTGGAGCGATAGATCTTTGTTGAAAGATGCTAACACGTTGAAAACCATTGAATTTATAATCGAAGAACTCGACAAAGGAAGAATGCGCGTGGCAGAACCTTTACCCAATGGCGACTGGCAAGTCAACGATTGGATCAAAAAAGCCGTGATTTTGTATTTCCCAACGCGAAATATGGAGACCTTTCATGCCGGTCCGATGGAGTTTCATGATAAAATGCCTCTGAAGAAAAATTATGCAGAATTGGGAATCCGAGTAGTGCCTCATGCTGTGGCCAGACATGGAGCCTATATTTCCCCCGGCGTAATTCTCATGCCGTCTTACGTCAACATTGGAGCCTTTGTTGATGCAGGTACCATGGTTGATACCTGGGCGACCGTGGGTTCTTGTGCCCAGATTGGCAAGAACGTGCACTTGAGTGGTGGTGTTGGCATTGGCGGGGTATTGGAGCCTGTACAAGCGGCGCCTGTAATTATTGAAGATGATTGTTTTGTAGGTAGCAGATGTATCGTAGTGGAAGGAGTGAGGGTAGGTAAGGAGGCTGTTTTGGGAGCTGGACTTACCCTAACCATGAGCACCAAAGTCATTGATGTGGAAACAGGAGAGGAGTTGCCCAGAGGTTACATCCCTGAGCGCAGTGTGGTGATCCCCGGAAACATCAAAAAAACATTTGCAGGGGGCGATTTTTATGTCCCTGCGGCCCTGATTATCGGTAAAAGAAAACCCAGTACAGACCTGAAAACTTCACTAAACGACGCCTTGCGCGAGCACAACGTAGCGGTCTAATCCAGTTAACATGAAAATAGGATTTGATGCGAAGCGCTTTTTCTTTAACCACTCTGGTTTGGGGAATTATTCGCGTAGACTCATTGAATCCTTGTTTCAATATTTTCCGGAACATGAGTATGTGCTGTATTCGGATCGACTCGATACATTGGAAAAGGCCCATCCAGAGGCACTTAGAATACTTCAACAGTACGGCAACAGTAAAGCTGGCGGTTTAGATCTGTACACTTTGGTGATGGTGGATGCGCCGAAATGGTGGCGGGTATGGGGGTTGGGAAAAAGAGCGGCGTCAGACGGCGTGGATGTTTTTCACGGTCTCTCCAATGAATTGCCCTGGGATTTGCCACTGACGGTGAAATCCGTTTGTACCGTTCATGATGTGATTTTCAAACAGTTTCCCAGTTATTATCGATGGTGGGATCGTTGGATTTACGATGCGAAAACCCGCAGGGCTACAAATATGGCATGCCACTTGGTGATGACCAGCCAGGCCACAAAAAGCCAAGTTGAGAAATATTATCCCGTCGCCAAGGAAAAGTCGTCGGTGATCTATCAAGCTGTGGCTGCAGAATACTACCAACAATCGATTTCATCGCAAAGAAACAGGGAAGACGGTGATGTTCCGTATTTCGTATATCACAGTAGTTTTACCGACAGAAAAAATCATGCGGCACTCATAGAGGCCTTTGCCAAAATTCAAAAGCAAACACACTGGAACCTAAAATTGGTGGGGCTAAATGGGCCCACATTGGCGACTGTTGAACAATTGATTGAACAATTGGGATTGAAACATCGCATTGTCTGTTTGGTGGATTTGCCCACTGAATCCATGGTTGAAGTTGTGAAGTCGGCATCCGCTTTCGTTTATCCCAGTTTAAACGAGGGATTTGGTATCCCCATGGCGGAGTCGCTGGCGGCCAATTTGCCCATGGCGGTTTCGCGAATTCCAGTTTTTCAAGAATTGGTGGAAGATATGCCGGCCTACTTTCATCCCAATGATACCGATGAAATGGCTGCTGCGATGATGTCCATTACTCAAGCTGAAACCCAAGCCCAACAAAGGCTAAAGCGGGATGGATTGCTGAAAAAAGTCGAGGCTCAATCCATCGCCCAACAATGCATTGATCTGTATCAAAAGGTTTGTGCTGGACGTTAAAATCCCAATCCCAAGCTCGTAACGGCATTGACAATATTTGTTTTACTGCCGGTACTCGTCGATTGTGTTTGCCACCATTTGCATTCCGTTCTCCAATACAATTGATTGAATAACTGACGATTTATGCCCATGGCGGCGCCAAATATTTTACCCATTACGTTGTGGTGAAGATCTTGGTAATATTCAATCCGGGTACTCAGGTTTGTGTTGGGTGCAATTTCATAACTGGTTGTAAAATTGGCGTTGCACCAAAATCCGTCGCGACGAAATAAATTCGTGGGAGGAATAACTGACGGGATTTTGTTTTGATCGTTTCCCGCATACAAACAACTCGTGAATTTCCATTTTCCCTGTGTGCCAATCCAGTAAATGTCACTGAATATACGCGTATTTGTGTTGCGATTTTGGTAGTAAACGTTCCAGTTGAGGAGGTTGTTGTTATTGATTGTGAATTCGAACTGAACTGCCATGGCCGGTGGAAGATTTTCCTCCTTGTAAATGTTTTGCCATCCATTAAGTACATAAAAACTGCCCTTCATTCGGCTACTGAGGGGTGAAGTGATTTTGGCACCTGTGAGATAGTAGGGACTGTATTCCGCGGCAAGAGAGCGTGTGTACATGATGTGGTCCCTACTAACAGGGTTTTCATTGGTAAAAGGCGATCCAATCAATCCTGCCTCTACCCATACATTTTTTTTCTTCCACGGCTTTAAACCCAAACTACCTTCCATGAGGTGGTTTAGGCTATTCCCGCCCGTATAATTTTTATCCATGTAGCTGCCAAATGCAGGAACCAATCGGATTTTAAGTTGATCGGTTACATATCGAAAATCAACGTAGGCCAAATTGATATCGACCATATTGTAGTAAGTATTGGAAACCAAACCCGGAATTACAGGAGGCACTTTGGCGTTATTCCAATTGGCGTATGTTGATTTGCCGTAATACGCATCCATCCATCCTGAAATACTCAGCTTGCCTACCTTTTCGCCGCCGATGGAATCGATGAAAGCCGTATTGAGGACTTGTGCCGACAACAAACCAAACGATAGCAGATAAAGACTGAAAATACTTACTTTTTTCATGTTACTGTCACAAAACTAATCGAATATTCAACCCATTGATATCATTTGTTACAATCAATTCGCTAAATTGCTCATGGGATGGCTGTAAAACATTGTTGGTCTTTCACTGTGTTGCATTTTGTATGTGGATTCGTCATGGCGCAATACGATTCTGTGCGATACGATATGACATCCAACAATGTGCATTGGAATTCACTGGCCGACTTCAATTCAAAAGGCTTTAACCCAGATACTTTGAGTAAGCCGCTGTTCTGTCAGTCCGAAACCACCCCCGTTTTTACGACCAATTTTTACAAAACCAATGATTACAACGCATATGTAGCCACGGCAACCAATGTGTTGGATGCTGGCAGTCATTGGAATGTTGCCGGGGTATACACGCAAAAGCAATACAACCTTACCACCCACTCGGTAAAAATCAAAGGGGCTTTTCTTTGTAGGACAACCACCATCGGGGATTACAATGAATATTGGTTGGGAGCCATTCCTGGAAGCAATAAAAATTACCATCCTGCGATCTATGGCAGCGCCAATGCCCCTGAGGGGTATATCATAGGTGCTTGGGTGGATTGGTGGTGTGCTAGAACCCGGGGATCTACATCCTCGCCTGACGTTTTTTTCATTAATCGAATCAACGCCAATATGCCCTTGGGTTTGTTTTTTGAGGCGATGGCGGAGTTTAAAATAGTTCACGACTCAGTGATGATGGTCAAATATGTACTGACACCACCCAATGTGGATTCTTATGTGAAGCAAGTATGGGCTTTTCCAACCTATAGAAGCACGCCCTTTGAGCCCTTGTCCAACGCACCGTGGTTCAAAAATTTTCGTCCTGCTTTCATGGCAGATGACGCCTTGGATTGGGTTGAAGTGGTTGCGGATCCGCTGCCTTGTACTTTGGAGCTAAAAAAGAAATCAATTTCGGTTTGCGAGGGAGCATCGGACAAAGTGGATTTGTCTACCTTGATTTGGCTTAAGAGTCAATCGATTGATAACAAAACGGGTGTTTTTTACTTGCGAAAATCCACAAATTCCCTCGGTGTTCAATACCTGAACAAAGCACTCACAAACGCCCTTTTGCCCAAATCATTGCCAAAAGGAGATTATTGGGTTAGTTATATTTCACCCTGTGGCGACTCAATTCAAATTCCACTATCAATCAAAGGCGGTCCAGAAGTGGTCTTGCGCGATACAGTATTGTGTGAAGGCGCCCTGTGGAAACCGCAAAGCACAATAAAGACGTCGAGCTCAATCATTCGATACTCTTGGCAATGCGGCAACAATGTGGGCTCTACTTCTCAACCCATTTGGACGATGGGCGATACAGGGTTGTTGAACTACAGGTTGAATGTAACGGATTTGGATGGTTGCGTAGGCGGAGATACAGCCACGGTGTATGTCTCTTCCCTGGGGGGGCTGTCGCTGTCGATCAATGATTCAATCCAATGTTTTCGCGGACACAACTTTGATTTGCGAGCCAATAGTGTTGCGCAATCCAGGAATAAATATCAATGGAACCTGCCCAATGGCCAACGATTTTATGGAAGTGAAATTTTAGGATATCGCTTGAATTTCATGGGTTTATATACTGTGCGACTTGTGGCATCTACCCCTTGGGGTTGCAAAGACTCGATCGACCGAGAGATTCAATTACTCGAATCTCCCAAAGTGGTGGTTTTTGATACCCAAGTCTGTGAAAATCAGTGGTTCCGTGTTTTACACAAAGATGTGATCTTGGTGAGCCCAATCCTAAAACACAGTTGGACCTTTAACGGGACAGATTCTAGCATTGAAAACCCCACGTATAAAGTAGTCCAAAGCGGACTTTATTCACTGCGTTTGATCATTGAAAACGAGGCAGGTTGCTCAGATACCGGCGTTGGCAAAGTTATGGTTCACCCCAAGCCTCAAATTAAATACGATTTTCGTTTCTTAGACAATCTCAACGGGGGTAGTCGATGGACCTATTTGTACACCGGGACACAAGGCGCAAAGGTTCAATGGTTGATGGGCGAGCGGGAGATTGGAACTGGTTCAGGTCCAGGAATTTTCAACCTGGATCAAATGGGAATACAAAATTTTAAAATACGGGTTACATCGAACCAAGGCTGTGTCGATTCCATGATGTTTAGTAAAACCATTTCTTTGAGCAACGACATTTATTACCCTAACGCGTTTACGCCCGATGGTCATGGCGGAAACGAAGTTTTTGGTCCCTATAACGCGGATTTAATTGAAAATTATCGCTTGCGAGTTTACAATCGATGGGGAGAGAAATTGTTTGAATCTACGTCGAACAATCGCTATTGGAATGGCACGGATTCAAAAGGGGAGCCGGCCATGGAAGGGCAATACGTCTATGTAGTTTCTGGGGTAAAAAACACAGGACAAACACTCAATCATGCTGGTACGGTCTATTTGATCCGTTACAAATAGCCCAATCGAGTTAAAAGTTGCCTTTGAAGATTTTGACGGCTATGGCCAACAGAATCAATCCAAAAAACTTCCTCATGGCGGATAAGCCCGCTTTTCCGATTTTTCTTTCGAAAAAATCCGTGGCGCTGACCAAAATGAATATTACAACGAGATTGGGAATGATGCCTAACAGTATGGTCCATTCGCTGTAAATCGCTTTCAAAGACAGAATTGTGGTTAGTGTTCCTGAACCCGCAATAAGAGGAAAAGCGATGGGGACGATGCTGCCCGATGGCACTTCTGGGTCGGTGCGGAAAATATCAATTCCCAGAACCATTTCCAGTCCCAAAATAAACATTACAATACTACCCGCTATGGCGAATGAGCTTTTGTCTACACCCAAATATTTAAGGAAATACTCACCAGCAAACAGAAATCCAACCATGAGTATACCGGATGCGATCGTCACTTTACCTGCATGAATATCGGGCAATTTCTTTTTTAACGATATCAGAACGGGGATGGATCCCAGCATGTCGATGACGGCAAAGAGGGTGAACGCAACGGTGATGGAGTCTTGTAAGTTGAACATGCCGAGTTATGTGATTTTTAGGGAGTTATTTGAACGGGGAGTTGGGCTCTTTTTTGATAACATTGTAAGTGAGCCTGTCTGCCAATTTGGGAAATAATTTGTTGATGAGAACCGCCATTTTTCCTTGCAAAGTCAGAATCAAATAATATCGCTTCCGATCAATTGCATCCCATGTGGCCTCGGCTACCGCCTCGGCCGACATTAGCTTGTTTTCCTTCAATGGAGATTCATTTTGCTGAGATCCCTTGGCGTCTAAGGCGGTTTTTCGAATGTTACTTTCGGTGTAACCCGGACAAGCGATGAGCACATGTAAGCCCGTTTCTAAGTTCTCACATCGTAGACTTTCCAAAAATCCTTGCATCGCAAACTTACTTGCGCTATATCCAGTGCGTGCTGGCAATCCTTTGAAACCCGCGATCGACGATATACCCACAACAGATCCCTTGGATTCCAATAGCCAAGGCATGGCGCTTTTGGTGCAATATACAGTACCCCAAAAATTGGTGTCCATCAGTCGCTGCAAGACAGAAACTTCGGTGTCTGCAAAAATGCCGCGCATGGAAATGCCAGCGTTGTTGATCAATACATCAATGCGACCCCAAGCAGAAACGGCGTTTTGAATAAATTGTGCACAATCGGCTTCAATACTCACATCGCCAACGGTTGAAATAAATTGATTCGATTGAATATTGCCGGAACCTAGTGAAACGCAGGAGTCGATGGTTTCCTGTAAACCCGCTTCGGAACGAGCCATCAATCCCACCAAATACCCACGTTTGGCTGCAGCAATGGCCAAGGCTCGACCTATGCCCGATGAGGCACCCGTGATCAGGACAACACGCTGGTTCATTTTAAGATTTCCATTTGATGGAACAACCTACGGGTGGAATTTCAGGATAATCTATCTCCAAACCATCCAATGCAAATTCAATGGCATCTTCTAAGTATACGCGCATAACAGCCGCTTCATTGTCCCATGCATCGTCGATAGCGCCTTTATAGACCAACTCACGACGTGCGTTAAACAAGAAAACTTCGGGTGTTTTTTCTGCACCCAATTGTTTTAGGATTTGCTGGGACTCATCGTGCAAATAAGGGAAGGGGACGTTGTATTGTTTCACCAAACGCTGCATTTCTTCAAAAGAATCGGCCGGTTGAATGTCGATGCTATTGCCATTGATGGCCAAAACACCCAAATTGTCTTCCTCGTATTGCTTGGCCAAATGGATCAGCCTTGGCCAATAAGCTTGGGCATACGGACAGTGGTTACAGGTTACCACCACCAACAAGGCACTTTTATCAGCCAAATGGTAAGTGCTGACTGATTTTCCACTGGTGCTTTTAAGTTCGAAATGTTTCAGAGAATCGCCAATATTCATAAGGAGTAATTTACCCGCAATTTACGCATTTGAAAGTGCATTTGTGGGTTTTTTGTTGGCGCGATTATTTGGGAAGATGCTTGCTTTGCGGTTACTTTGCGATAGTCATGGATCAATTCATTGTTTCGGCCCGTAAGTATCGTCCAACCACGTTTGAAGATGTGGTAGGTCAGCGCCAAGTGGCAGAGACGTTGATGCATGAAATCAACAACAACAAATTAGCGCAAGCGTTTTTGTTCACCGGACCAAGGGGTGTGGGTAAAACCACCTGCGCTCGAATTCTGGCCAAAGTCATCAATGCGCAAGATGGAGGCGATCCCAATCAGGATTATGCGTTCAATATCTTCGAATTGGATGCGGCGAGTAACAATTCAGTGGAAGACATTCGTCACCTGATAGATCAGGTGCGGATACCGCCTCAAGTGGGAAAATACAAAGTGTACATCATCGATGAGGTACACATGTTGTCTACGGCGGGTTTCAACGCATTTCTGAAGACCTTGGAAGAGCCCCCGTCTTACGCTATTTTCATTCTCGCAACCACCGAAAAACACAAAATACTGCCCACGATTTTGTCGCGATGCCAAGTCTTTAATTTCAATCGCATCGAGACAAGAGACATGGTAGAGCACCTCAAAGGCATCGCCCAAAAGGAGAACATTGAGGCCTCGGAAGATGCCTTGCATCTCATCGCCCGGAAAGCCGATGGGGGATTGCGCGACGCCCTTTCCATGTTTGATCAATTGGTGAGTTTTGGGGGTGGTAAAATCACCTATGAATCGGCCGTTGACATTCTGAGTGTTTTGGATTTAGACACCTTCTTTGATGTTACATCCATGTTGTCTTCATCGAATATTTCCGATGCGCTGCTCGTCTATGATGGCATCATCAAAAAAGGGTTTGATGGATCCACGTTTTTGGGAGGAATGGCTGCTCATTTTAGAAATTTAGCGGTCAGTAAAGAAACAAAAACTCAGTCGCTCTTGGATGTGTCTGAGTCTTTCAAGTCGAAATATCTCGATCAAGCGAACGATTTGTCCTTTGCTTTCATTCTCAATGGTTTAAACGCTGTTTCTGAGGCTGAGGAAAAATACAAGCAATCCCGCAACCCGCGGTTATTGGTGGAATTGATGCTCATGAAATTGGGGCATTTGAATTCTTTCATTCAAAGCATTCCTTCCTTGGAGGAAGTAAAAAAAAAAATAGGCCAGTCTAACGAAGTTGCGAAAGCGGCTCCATTCAAACGCTCAGCTTCCATTGTAGAGGACAAACCCAAGGCGGTTCCACCTGCGATACTACCAACGAGCGTCACTTCTGCTGAACAAGCGGAAAAATCCCCCGCCTACGATGCGCAATCTGAGACTGTAACTGAGGTTAAAACCGCAGCTTCCACCGTTCAGGATGTTGTTGGAAAATCGATGGAATCACCAGTAAAAGACTTAGCACCGAATCAATTAGAACAAGTGGCGGCAACCCGCTTGAAAGTGGGTAGTTTTGAGGAGTTTAAACGCAAAAAAGCGGCGACCGTCAAACCAGCGGATGAAATCTCGACACCAACCACGGAGCAAGGTTGGGATACGGAAAATCGTTTCGATCAGTCTGTCATCGAGTCCGTGGCTGCGACAGCTCCTGTAACTGCGGTTGCTCCCAAAACATTGGATGAATTTTGGGTTGATTTTTATCAACCACAAACGCCCCGGGTATTGACCTGTTTGAAGGGGTTGAAATATGCCATCGAGGACAACGTTCTGGTTGTTACACTCAACGCCTCTCATCAAGAATCGATCATCGAAGAAATACGTCCTCAAATGATGCAAGCCATTCGGGCCCAAATTCCCCACTTGAATATTCAAGGGATCCAATCGGTCGTGGGAAAAATAGAAGTGCAGGAGAGACGGCCCTACACCGACAAAGAAAAGTTGGAGTATTTGATGAAAAAACATCCTGGTTTGGCTGAAGCCCTGGAATCGCTGCATTTGCGCTTGCTATAATAAATTAAAATTTGCCTTAAAACACCGGAGATTCTTCGTTATTTTTGTGGGTGATGTCCACAACGGATCTTTCTTTCCAAAACACCTCTGTGGCTTTTGCCCACAAGTCGAATGGTGACCTCTCAAAAGCCCGTTGGCTGTTTCGTTCCTTTAATTATCCGGCCTTGTTAACCTATGGTCCGGCCATGGCCAAAGCCGCCGTGTTTTTAGGGTTGAAGTTTACCATAAAAAAAACAATTTTTCAACAGTTTTGCGGTGGTGAAAACATCCAAGAGTGTGACACGGCGATACAAAATCTGGCGAACAGTGGCATTGGGACCATTCTGGATTATTCCGTGGAGGGAGAGGAGAGTGAGGTAACCTTTGATGAAACCTGTGCCGAGGTGCTTAGAACCATCGAAAGAGCCAAAGGAAATGCCAACATTCCATTTTCTGTTTTCAAAACTACAGGTATCGGTTCTTCTGATGTGTTGGAAGTGGCGTCTTCTTGCATCGAACAGCATCAAATCGTTGACATCAATCTCGTTGAAAGTGCACTGCCTGAGGAATATAAATCCGGTTGGCGCAAAACCCTTGAGCGATTCACGAAACTCTGTTCATCGGCCGCAGAAAGCAAAGTGAGAATTTTTGTCGATGCGGAAGAATCATGGCTCCAACCCGCCATCGATTTGTTGGCAACCCATGCCATGGAATCATACAACAAAGAGCATGCTTGGGTATTCAATACCTTGCAGATGTACCGCCATGATCGATTGGCTTATTTGGAGCGACAAGTTGCTGAAGGCAAGTGTTATTACGGTTATAAGTTGGTCCGCGGGGCCTACATGGAAAAGGAAAGAGCTCGGGCTTTGGCAAAAGGGTACCAAGATCCCATTCAGCCGAACAAAGAATCTACCGATGAGGATTACAACAGAGCGGTTGCTTTCTGTTTGGAAAATCACAACCGAGTATCAGTATGCATCGCTACGCACAATGAAAAATCATCGCTGCTGGGTACGGAACTATTGAACCAATATCAGTTGCCTCGGTCCGACTGGAATGTTTCCTTTTCTCAACTGTTGGGGATGAGCGATCACATTAGCTTTAATCTATCGAATAGTGGTTATAAAGTGAGTAAATATGTGCCATACGGACCTGTTTTGTCTGTGATACCTTACCTTACACGCCGTGCACAAGAGAACAGTGGTATGGCGGGACAAATGGGCCGGGAACTGGCGCTAATTGAGGCAGAAATCAAACGTAGAAAGTCATGAACCTAAAACAACATTGGTACAAATGGGTGGCCGCGGTGTTCTTGCTTTATGTGGTGCTGGGAGGATTGTTCTTGCCCTTGAAACCGGGCATTACTGGGTTAACCCCGGTGAAAATTGTTTCGGGAGGCGTTCAAACACTCAAAATCAATGTTTACAATGCGCCTTGGCTCAAAGAAAATGCGTTCAAAGACCAGGAAATTGGTCAAGGACAATTTCAAATTCCTTCAAAAGTTATCCTGGTGGCGAAAGGTGCCCCAGGCCGATGGGAAACGCAAAAAATTAAATTCTCTGGCGATCATGGTCAATTGCTGGCCAACATGAATTTTACCATGGGAAATGCCAAAGTGTCGAATGAATACTACTCCGTATTTATCGAATTGAGTAACGGTAAGTATTTAGGTCTACCGGATGCCATATATCTGGAACGAGCAGCAGGTGATACAGCAGGAACAACGGCGTATATATCAAAATCAAGTGCCCATGTGAACAGTGATAGGGAGATTTTTGAGATGAGTTTCCCCAATCGGATGGTGCTCAATGAAAGCGTGAGAAATTTATTCTACCACGTGCCCATGTGGTTTGCAATGTTGGCACTGTTGGGAATGGGCTGTTGGTATGCGATCAAGTATCTGCGCTTTGGGCAATTGGAGGATGATCTGTTTGCAGATTCATTGGTCCGCGTGGGTATCGTGGCGGGCATTCTGGGCTGCGTTACGGGGGCTACTTGGGCGAGAGTGACTTGGCAGTCGTGGTGGCCAGCGGCGGATCCCAAGCTCAATGGTGTTGCCATCGGAATGACGATGTACTTCGCCTACCTGTTGTTGCGGTCTACCTTGCAGGATCCCTTCCAACGAGCCCGAATAACGGCCGTTTATTCTGTGTTTATTTTTCCAATCTTTATTGCCCTCATTGTGATAATGCCCAAGCTTTCCCCCAATTCTCTGCATCCTGGTTCTGGTGGGACAGTAGGATTCAATAAATATGATTTGGATTCAACAATGCGACTATTTTTCTATCCTGCAGTGATAGGATGGATTGCATTATATTATTGGATCGCTAATTTGCGATTTAGAATCGCGAAGTTAAAAGAAAACAAACTCAACGCATGAAACAGACCCTCACGGAACAATTCGATGCCAACGCAGCGGAACTGTTGGCCAAACACAATTTGATGAATGCAGTGTATGCTGTATTGGCGATCATTTTCGTCGGAATTTTGTTCTATTTATTCAGACTGGATCGTAAACTAACAAAAATCGAAAAGCAATCATGAAACCGTTTCACCTCATATTATTGGTTCTGGCTGGAATTGGTATTGCCACCGTTATCAGCATGTATGGCAATACCACCCAATACGTGGCTTTTCCCGACGCACAACGCATTGCTCAAGAGAATCCCGGAAAGACGGTTCACGTGGTATGTAAATTAAACAAGGCGAAACCCATCGTCTACGATGCGCAGACCAATGCAAACCGACTGGAATTCTATGGATTTGACTCTTTGAACAACGAGAGTAAAGTGGTTTTTACCAAGCCCAAACCCGCTCAATTCGAGCATTTGGAAAAAATGGTGTTGATTGGAACTTACGATAAAGACCATTTTTTGGCAACAGAAATATTGAGTAAATGTCCTTCTAAATACGAGGACGCACCAGGCGCAACAACAGGATCGAAATGAATCAGACACCAGCTCCCATTGTTTTTAACGGAGAATGGCTATGGTTGGGAAACCTAGGCCATGTGTTTGTTATTTTGTCGTTCGTTGCCTCCTTACTTTCCGCCATTTTCTATTTCCAGCACGAACAAAACAAACTTGGCAACAGCCTCATCTGGGGTAAGCGATTCTTCCAAATCCATGCAGCGGCCATTGTGGCTGTCTTTGTGGTGCTTTTTTCTATCATATTTTATCACCGATACGAGTTCCACTACGCTTGGCGACATTCTAGCAATAGTTTGCCAGTCTATTACATGATTTCCTGTTTTTGGGAAGGTCAGGAGGGTAGTTTCTTGTTGTGGTTGTTTTGGAATGCACTGATTGGTTTGGTTTTGCAGAGAACCGCCAAAGATTGGGAGTCGCCCGTCATGGTGGTTGTAGCTTTTGCACAAATTGCATTGGGATCGATGTTGTTGGGATTTCATTGGGGAGAATTGAAAATCGGAAGCTCACCTTTTGATTTATTGCGTGAACAGCGCCCGGATTTTTTGAATATTCCCATACTCGGTCAATTGGGAGTGGGTAATTACCTGCAAGTGTTCAAGGATGGAAATGGACTGAACGCATTGCTGCAAAATTATTGGATGGTTATTCATCCACCGACCTTGTTTTTGGGATTTGCTACAGCCATTGTGCCTTTTGCTTACAGCATTGCGGCGCTTTGGAGAAACAACGATAGGGGTTGGATTGCGCATGCCCTCATTTGGGGTTTGATCTGTGTTGGGATCTTGGGACTCGGAATCATAATGGGTGGTTTCTGGGCCTATGAAGCGCTCTCGTTTGGTGGGTATTGGGCTTGGGATCCCGTAGAAAATGCATCCCTCATGCCGTGGCTGATCATGGCTAGCGCGGCCCATATGTTGATTATCACCAAAGCCACGGGCCGACATCTATTCACCTCACATTTGTTGACCCAACTGGCATTTTGGTTGGTTCTCTACGCCACATTCCTCACAAGAAGTGGTATTTTGGGGGAAGCGAGTGTACATTCATTCACGGATTTAGGACTTTCAGGGCAATTGCTTCTGTTTTTGTTGGCTTTCTTGGCGTTGGGGTTGGTTGTGGTATTGCAAGGAACTCAGCGTAGAATCGCCTTGATCTTCATCGGTGCTGTTTTGTTTGTCCCAATGATATTGGCCTACAGCATCAAGTCGCCCGAAGCCGTGGAAACCTTTTACCAGTGGCTGAAGGGACTTGGAACCTTGCTGTTCTTGGGATGGCTGGTTTATTATGTGTATGCATTGTATCAGCGGACGAAGATCGACATGGACGATGAAAAACTGCACTCCCGCGAGTTTTGGATGTTCCTGGGGTCGATGTTTTTGATACTATCCCTGGTTCAAGTGTTTGCCGCCACGAGTATTCCAGTTTTCAATAAACTGTTTGGGTATAAAACGGCTGTTCCATCAGCAGCGGATTATAACCGAGTGCAATTGTGGTTGGCGATGCCCATCATGCTTCTCATGAGTTTGGGCTATTGGTTTAAATTTCGGGGTACTGAATGGTCAAACATCAAAAAACCGCTAACACAAATCGGAATCGGTGTAATTTTAATCACCGCGCTATTGATCTTCGGTTTCGATATCAAGGAATTCAAATTTGTTCTTTTTTTATTGTTGAGTGTCGCGCTGATCGTGGCCAACACAGTATATGGTTATCAAAAGAAGAAATG
>JBANFU010000131.1:0-3085 GCA_037975865.1 Bacteroidota bacterium | reverse complement strand
CCCCCCGCTGCGCTACCCCTTCATCATCAAATACGATGGCGATATCCGCCGCTACCAATTGGTGGTCGATGCCCAAAACCCCAACAACCTCTACATCGATGAAATGAATGGCATACACATCGATGCAGCCTTCTTCAACAACACCCTGTTCTCTGAATTCACCGTTTTGAACAGCACCATTTATAGCAGCTACAAGTTCTTTGGCGATTCCATCCAATTCACCCTCACATCCCAACGCACGCAAGCCAAATCTCACAACAAAGACACCTTGTACGTGGTACCGCGCATCAATCCGATCGATGGAAAAATCACCGGGTACGATACCACCGAAATACCAGCCGTAAAGTCGTTTCCCATTCAATCATATCAAACCGCCACCCTCGTTCGAACACCCAACGCAGCGCCGAGCCAAGGTCGAATCGACCGACTTCATTATTTTCCCTCCACTTTCGTGACTGCCAGAAACGTAGATGTTTGGCTACCCAGTGATTACAATCCCCAAAAAAAATACGGGGTGATTTACATGCACGATGGACAAAATCTATTCGATGGCAACAGCACCTGGAACCACCAAGAATGGGGAATTGATGAAACAATGTCGGCCTACAAAAACCAACACTACATCGTTGTGGGCATCTGGAACGATGGCGTGAACCGCCATTCAAACTACTTTCCGCAAAAGGTCTATGAATCGCTCACCGACAAAGAAAAGGCGGCCATCATGGAGGCGAAACGACAGAATCAGTCGGATGTGTTTCACAACCCCATCAACAGCGACGATTATTTAAAATTCATCGTGTATGAGCTGCGGCCCTTCATCAACAAAACATACAATACTTATAACGACGCCGCGCATACGGTCATTGGTGGCTCCTCGATGGGTGGGTTGATTTCGATGTACGGCATTTGTGAATACCCGAGAGTCTTTGGCACGGCTGCTTGCTTCTCTACACATTGGCCCGGCATATTTGAAATGAAAAACAACCCCATTCCCAATGCCATGTTACGATATTTCAAAAAGAACTTACCCAACCCCATCAACCATAAAATTCTCTTCACCCACGGCACCGAGGGATTGGATGCTTTGTACGGACCCACCCAAAAACGCATCGATCAGATCATGGCCAAATCGGGATACGAAATCGACAAATACCTCGTCGATGGAACCTTTTTGCCCGGCGACTGGAAAACCCAAGTAGATCAGGGTCTTGGCCACGAAGAATCTACCTGGCAAAAGCAATTCAAGGACAACGCCGCTTTCCTGCTAACGCCCCCTCCCCTGACCAAAGATCCCAATTAGATTGGGTACTAATTCATAATTTTGCAAAACGCATCCACCATGACCAAAGAAACCATCCAAACCCCTGAGGAATACATCGCGCAGTTGCCGGCAGACCGACAAGAAATCGTCAAAGCCATCGCAGAGACTTTGTCGCAACACCTGCCCCAAGGCTTTCAGCAAGTGATTAGTTATGGCATGATCGGCTTTGTTGTGCCACACAGCATTTTCCCCGATGGATACCATTGCAACCCCAAATTGCCGCTGCCCTTCATCAACCTCGGCTCTACCAAATCGCATATCGCCCTGCATCACATGGGACTTTACGCCAGCAGCCCGCTGTTGGATTGGTTTCAGAGCGAATGGCCCAAACACAGCACCAAGAAATTAGACATGGGAAAAGGTTGCGTTCGATTCAAAAAAGCCGAAGACGCGCCGCTAAATCTTATCGCAGAACTGGCCAAAAAAATGACCGTAAACGATTGGATACAAACCTATCAATCGCAGTTTAGGTCTGCAAAATCCCGGGGTTAAACGGCTTCACCGGTGCGTGATTGGCCGCCTCTATGCCCATGGAAATCCAAGTACGTGTATCCATCGGTGAAATAATGGCATCCACCCACAAACGGGCCGCTGCATAGTAAGGCGTTGTCTGCGCATTGTAACGCGCCGTAATCTTTTCCAACAAGGCCTTTTCAACCTCCGGATCGATGATCTCACCCTTGGCTTTCAAACTGGCCTTCTCAATCTGCAACAACGTTTTCGCCGCCTGCTCTCCGCCCATCACCGCAATTTTTGCACCCGGCCAAGCCACGATCAATCGGGGGTCGTAAGCCTTACCGCACATGGCGTAGTTGCCCGCGCCATAGCTGTTGCCCATAACAATGGTGAATTTCGGCACGGTGCTATTGCTCATGGCCATCACCATCTTCGCTCCGTCCTTGATGATGCCGCCGTGTTCACTTCTGCTGCCCACCATAAAACCGGTGACATCTTGCAAAAACACCAACGGGATTTTCTTTTGGTTGCAATTCATGATGAACCGCGCTGCCTTGTCCGCACTATCCGAATAAATCACCCCGCCAAATTGCATTTCTCCCTTTTTGCTCTTTACAATTTCTCGGTTATTCGCCACGATACCCACAGCCCAACCATCGATGCGCGCATATCCGCACAGGATCGATTTTCCATAGCCCTCCTTGTATTGCTCAAACTCACTGTTATCCACCAATCGCTCAATCACAGCCACAGAATCATAGGGCTTGCTGCGCTCATTGGGCAATAGTCCCCACAGTTCATCCATGTTTTTTTTCGGCCTGGCCGATGCGATGCGATCAAATCCCGCCTCCTCATACTTGCCGATCTTATCCATGATATATCGAATCCGATCCAAACACGCTGCGTCATTGGGAAATTTATCGTCTATAACCCCCGAAATCTCCGTTTGCGTGGTCGCACCACCCAAGGTTTCGTTGTCGATGTCCTCGCCAATGGCGGCTTTCACCAAATAACTTCCCGCCAAAAATATGCTGCCATTGCCCTCAACGATGAGCGCTTCGTCACTCATGATGGGCAAATAAGCACCACCAGCAACACAACTACCCATCACTGCCGCAATTTGCGTAATACCCATGGCACTCATGTGGGCATTGTTGCGGAACATCCGTCCGAAATGTTCTTTGTCGGCAAAAATCTCATCCTGCATCGGCAAGAAAACCCCCGCACTATCCACCAAATAGATGATGGGCAATCGGTTTTCCATGGCTATTTCCTGGGCACGCAAATTTTTCTTGCCCGTAATGGGAA